>NZ_JBHFKV010000034.1:0-53894 GCF_042879355.1 Photorhabdus sp. RM71S
CGTAATGGCGTGACCGAACGGACCATTAATGGTTTGATAACCGGGGCTGAACAGGGTAATACCGATGGCCGTCGCACTTTTTATATTTTCACTGTCCGCCCCAAAATGTGGCTGATGACGCTCAATCAGGACAGCCGTATTTTCCATCGACAGTCCGTACCGGAAATCTTAACGGAGCTGCTTAAAGAGCATTATATTTTCTTTGCCCGCGATACGCTCTATAAGCACCATGCCGAACGGGAATACACCACGCAAAAACGCGAATCGGCCTATGATTTTTGGTGCCGGCTGGCGGCGGAAGAGGGCATTGTCTTCTGGTTTGAGGAAGAACAGACGTTGTTCTGTGATTGCCGCCTGGGCATGCAGGCGGATATCGATCTGACTTACAATACTCACCCTGAAACGGACGAGACAGATACCACCGCGTACGAATGGAGTTATGGCGAATACCTGTGTTCGAATGGCACTATCCAGAAAGACCATAACTTTCTTAACCCCAAATATTCGCTCGAACATCAGAAGCAATCCGACGATAGCGGGCACAATTCTGTGTTTGAAAGTTACGGACGTTTCCAGTGGGACGAGGAAGGAAAACCTTTTACCCAATTGCGGCTGGAACAGTTACGAAACTACAGCAAAGTCGGCACTGCCAAAACTAACGTGACGGGGTGTACCTACAATGGCCTCAACCGGCCGCCGCTTGATTTACCGCGGGAGAAAACCCGTACCACCTTTAAAACCCGGACTCACCGGGGAGAGGGATTTAATGAACTGCGCTTTGAGGATGACAAAGGAAGCGAGGAAGTGTTTATTCATGCTCAACGGGATATGAACATGCAGATTCTCTGGGATAACACCACGCAGACAGGTAATGACCAGAAAACAGAAGTGGCGCATAACCGCACGGCGATAATTAAAAACGATGATGATGAAGCCGTGCAGGGCTTTCAGACGCTTGAAGTCGGTCAAAATCAGACGGTGACCGTTAAAGGTCAGCAAGCCCTTTCCATTGGTAAAAGCCATCAACTGAACATCAGCGATAACCAGCAAATCACCGTGGGTAAACATATCACGGTGCACTCTGAAAGCGGGCAAATCACCATTGGGAACGCAGGCGGGCAGATAGTCATTGACCCGATGGGCAATATCCGTATCGAAGGCGTCAGCATCACTATGACCGACCATATCGCCGGCAAGAAATCCGCCGGTGCGCTGTTTGACTACTCCGCCCGCTATACCCTGCTCAGTGAACGGAGCGGTAAACCACTGGTGAATACCCCCTATACCATTACCACCGCTGGCGGTCAGACCCTTTCCGGTAAAACCGATGCGCTGGGCAGAACCGTGACGGTACAGAGTGAGGCGGAAGAAAATCTGCAACTGAGTTCACCAGAAGTCCCACCGAAACCGAAGCAAACCTTATACCGTGCCAGCGGTAACACGCAGATAGAGTATGTGATGGAATTTACGGAGAAATAAGTATGACAATATCCAACAGCGGTAAAATGTGCCCGGCCGTGACCTCAGTTAACTGTACGATGGAAATAGGGGTTTTTCCCGCCGATGAAGACCCCTGCTATCTGGCGGAAAAAGCTGAGTATGCTCTGCGCCTGCCGGCAATGATTGTCACCAAGCTGGGCGCTATTCGCTTTCTTAATCAAGTCATTATGAGTGGGTTGATTAAGGTTGAGGAACTCAAACATGACTTTTTATGGCCTTATA
The DNA here is from genome assembly GCF_042879355.1 of Photorhabdus sp. RM71S. NCBI lineage: Bacteria > Pseudomonadati > Pseudomonadota > Gammaproteobacteria > Enterobacterales > Morganellaceae > Photorhabdus > Photorhabdus sp. RM71S. The sequence goes on from NZ_JBHFKV010000034.1 coordinate 1,723, forward strand.
AAGCAGAAGTGGTGTTTGCTATCAGAGAAGAGGCAGTGCCTTTACCCATGCTGGCAACCAGTCAAATCTCTAAGCAGCGTTATGGTGATAATTTACCGCAATCCAGTAATCCATTTGCCCGGCCTTCTGCCGACGATACGGAGAAATTTGGTGTTGTTGGTATTCGGCGCCCCGATATTATTTTGGTTAAAGATGAGACTCTCCGCTGGCCGGGTAGGAGTGCCACCTACTTTGATGGCTCCGTGCATCCCGATAATCTGAAAATGCTGATTGAGGTGAAATTTCCAGGGGATACTCTCAATAAAGGGCAAGAAATTGATTACATTCAAATTGCTACCCGCTCTCGCTTTGGTGTGATGCGTATTGACGATAACCGCACAGAAGAGCAAAAACAGTACGATGAAGCGTGGCGAAAACATTATCAACCCGGTTCCCAACACTATAAAAATCCGATACCACTGGCCCCGCTGCCGCCTGGTTCGCCGCCTGATGATAAAGCTTTACCCGCTCTTCCCGCAGAGGGTGTGCCGGGAACCATTCCGCAGCCCCTGACAGAAAATCCACCGCTTCTCAGTACTTCCCGCTGGTCGTTTTTACCGAGCTATGAAGACTGGGTTGTCCTTGGGCAGGAGGTGGCGGGTCTGACCGAAAACGGATTGAATTATGTCCGTGACAGTACCCGGGAACTCCTTGCCCAGTTTGGAGCATGGTTCAATCAAGCCGGCAAGTGGGTGTGTGAAGAGATTATTGATCCGGTCACTCATCAAGTCAGCTACGCGTTTTCCTGGGTTAATGAACAAACGGGGAAAATCGTGACCTGGACGGAGAATGAGATAAAAGCCCGATGGCAGACTGTGCAACAGGGCTCAGATATCACCCTGGAAGAGCTAAAAAACATTAGCTGGATGCAAATATTAAAAGAGGTGGGGGAAGGCATGCTGGAAGTAGTTGTGATTATTGCCGAAGTTGCCGTTGTTATCCTGGTCACCGTTGCCGTTGCTGCTGCACTGATTGCACTGGTGGAAATTTTAGCTGCCGCAGTAGCAGCCAGTGCCGCCGCGTTAGCTGCTGTCCTGACAATATTGGCGAGTGTGACATTCGCCACCGCTTCATAATTAACGGAGGGAATATGGATACTTCAGATTACTTTACCCAGTTGAGATCACAACTGACCTCTTTTCTTTTTATCAATGGCGATGAACTGACTGTTTCCCGTCTGGGTCTCTCGATTACTCTGTTTTTTAAACAGGGTTACACTCAGGAGAAAAAACAGCGTATTCTGGCCTGCTACCGGCGCTTTCGCGAAGAGTTTGGTACTCATCTGCGTTTTCATACTCATGAACTGAAAGGGTTCAAAAAATATTCTCCGGAAAATATAGCCAAAGTGGAAGAAGGCATTCTGAATCAGAAAAAAAACCAGTTTTCTAGCTGGGATGTTAGTGATGCAAAAAATCTCTATGAAGCCCCTCGCTATCTGATGCATTACATGGACTCCCGGGAAATAAGTGGTGACAACAGTAGCTCCTACCTGAGTCTTGTACTGCCTTGGGATTATCTGAAAGCACAAGAGGGCATGACCCGATTTATGGCCTGGCTGGACTTTCTGTGTAACCAACTTGAACCTGATTGGGGAGACTGTGGTTACTGTCTGGTCTTACCCAGAGATTATCATGATTATTTTCCCTTAGAGTACCAGCTAGCTCAGCGTTATCCCACCCTACAAGTTAACTCCACTGTTCATACAACATTGAGAGATTATGCCCACTCCATCAGAAGCATTAACTGGATCACCCTGCTGTCCAAACGCTTTGTAGAGCGATTGGGTGGGGAATCATGGATACGCCACACGCTGGCTCGCCACCTCTACCCGGATGTGGTGATTACCCCTTACTCCAATGGTCTGATGATCCGGGCCGGTCAATACCCGGACTTAACGCCGCTACCGGGCAGTGTCCCGGAGAGTTATTTTGCCATTAACCAACTGATACGTCCGATACGTTTTGTTCCGGGAGAAGGTGATTCACTGCATTTTTATGGCGAGGGTCATTTTGATGATATTTCCACACAAGCCTGGTATGCCCGTTATGACCGTGGACCGCTACAGGTGACTCCTTTGAGAAGTAACCATCCTGCACTGGTCAGCGGGATCTGGCAAACCGATAGTTTGCCTGGTCGGCAGTACTTCTTTGCTCAGGGGGCGATGGCTTTTGATGTTGAAGGTGCGGAGACGGGTACAACTGTATGGCATCTGATACGGGAAGCGGCAAATAGGTGGGAATAACAGATTATCCACCGCCTCATAATTTACGGAGAAAATGATGGAAACTTCAGATTACTTTGCTCAGTTGAGATCACAACTGACCTCTTTTCTTTTTATCAATGGCGATGGACTGACGTTTTCTCGTCTGGGTCTTTCAATCACCCTGTTTTTTAAACAAGGCTACACTCAGGAGAAAAAACAGCGCATTCTGGCCTGCTACCGGCGCTTTCGCGAAGAGTTTGGCCCTCACCTGCGTTTTCACCGTCATTCACTGAAGGGATTAAAAAAATATTCCCCGGAAAATATTGCCAAAGTCGAAGAAGGTATTCTTAATCGGAAAAAAAACCAGCCCTCTAGTTGGGTAGTCAGTGACGCCAAAAATCTCTATGAAGCCCCTCGCTATCTGATGCGTTACCTGGATTCCGATGAAGCTGATGGTGACGATGGCAGCTCTTACCTAAGCCTGACACTGCCTTGGGATTATCTAAAAGGGCAAGAGGGCATGACCCAGTTTATGGACTGGCTGGACTTTCTGTGTGAACAACTCGAACCGGACAGTGGGGACTGTGGTTATTGTCTGGTGCTGCCCAGAGATTACCATGACTACTTTCCCTTAGAATACCAGCTAGCGCAACGTTACCCTGCATTGCAAGTTAATTCTGCGGTTCATACAGCCAAATTACAGTATGGAAATTCCATCCGTGGCATTAACTGGATCACCCTGCTGTCTAAACGATTTGTAAACCGACTGGGTGGGGAATTCTGGATACGTCATGTGCTGGCCCGCCACCTCTACCCGGATGTGGTGATTACGCCTTACTCCAATGGTCTGATGATCCGCGCCGGTCAATATCCGGACTTAACGCCGCTACCGGGCAGTGTCCCGGAAAGTTATTTTGCTATTAACCAACTGATACGTCCGATACGGGTGATACCTCGTGAAGGCCATTCATTGCACTTCTATGGTGAAGGTCATTTTAATTCAACTTCCACCCTGGCCTGGTATGCCCGCTATGACCGGGGACCGCTACAGGTGACTCCTTTGAGAAGTAACCATCCGGCACTGGTCAGCGGGATCTGGCAAACCGATAGCTTGCCGGGTCAGCAGTACTTCTTTGCTCAGGGGGCGATGTCTTTTGATGTTGAAGGGGCAGAACCGGGCACAACCATCTGGCATTTAATACGAGAAACGGAAAATATAACGGAGTAAATGATGCGAAGTGTAGTGGAAGGAAAAAAAATTATCCTGAAAGGTGATACCACAACGACCGGAGGCGATGTTTTAAATGGTTCCGGTTTGGTAAACCAACAACTATCGGTTGCCTGTAAAGGTGACCCGGTGTTTTGTCCCGCCTGTAAACAAACCGGCGCTATTGCGGAAGGTTCTAACTTGTTCAATATACAAGGAATACCTGTCGCACTGGAGGGGCACTTGGTTAATTGTGGTTGCCCGACCGGAGCTTGTCGATTAAAGGTACGGTCATAAATATCAAATTCTAAAGCCTTTAATTGAAATACTCACAAAACAGGGGCAGGTTTTAAACTGTGATTAAAAGTTATTTTTTTAACTTATGATTTTAATCGGTATAAAGTTTTAACCGTTTTTTACCCCCCTTTTAAATAAAATTTCGAAATAGTAGAGCACTTGAAGGGAACTCAGTCCGATTTTTGTGATCTGATTAATCGTCAAATTATCAGAGTAAAATCCTGTTTTTTACGAAGGCCGTTTTTACGAAGACGAAATAGGTATTGACCTTAACTTCAAAATCGGCAACGTTAACCAGATTACTTATTTAATAGTAATAATATATTAATTATTTTGGTTCAGCTCAAATATTTGGATTGATTCGTGGAGGTTTCTTTTTTTATTGCTACTTTTAAAATTGTCACTGTGTTTTTAGTCTCTGAGTAAATGACGCTAATTATCATTCCATGCGGGGTAGCCGGGCTATCAATTCCCGTTTTTTTACTCTGCATGTTCGCTTTCTCTGGTAGTCAAAAGTAAACGCTGTGTTATCCGACTAGTTTGCATGCAGAAGAGTGTGGAGTCTGCACAACGTTTTAATCGTAGGGCTTGCAATGGAAAGGTGAAGATTATGCGTGTTCAGTTAGGGCAATTATATGATTTGCGATATTCACTGAGCGTTGATCAGTTGTGTGTCGGTGAAGTATTAATGCCCTTGGAGCGATTGACACCGGCACATCTTAAGGTAGCGATTGAATATCTGTTGCATAAGTATTCTGTTCTGAGAGCACGGTTTGTCGGTAGCGGGATGAATATGAAGATGGATTTCGTACCGCCTAGCAGTGAATTATTGCATCAGGTTTTTGAAGTTAGAGAGCAAACCGATAGTCAATGTGATCGCCGATGCTTAATATCAAACTACATTGCTGAGGTTAGGGCTGCCATGAATTTGGCAAATCCGCCGTTATTGCGTTACTGCCTGTTTGATGGCAATTGTGCCAGTGATCAAAGATTGGTATTGATATTCAATCATCTAGTCTGTGACGGTATTTCCAGCAGGATCTTATGGCGAGATCTTTCAAAGGCATACAGAATGTCAGTGAATGGTCAGCCCCTTGCGCTTGAGAATGCCACAAATTATGAGCAATTTTGTGCTGAATTGTATGAACAACATCGGCAAATCGTAAAAGCTGCTATCCCTAATGATGAACAACAAGTTGAGCAACCTACCCTAAATATTCTCGGCGGGCGGCGTGTTGAGTCACTACCCATTAGCAGATTGTCTGAGGCCGTCACAGAAATCAGGCAACTTGATGGTGAAGCCTTAAACAGGATACGCCTTTTGGCTAAGCAACATCGTGTCAGTATTGCAGATTTGCTATTGGGTAGTTGGTTAAAGGCGCTGGCGGCTGTTTTTGGGAAGGGCAGCCTGAATATGCTGTTGTGGGTCAGTCCTCATTTTGTGGGGTATTGGGAAACCTCGGTGGCTAATCTTGTCGGGTCAGTATCATTTCCAATCACAATTAAGTTTAATATTGATCCAGATCCATCGTTGGATAGCGCCCTCCAGCACACGGTACAAGAATTCAATAATGCGATGGAAAAAGCGGCGGATTATGCTGCGACTTACTTTGTGCCTAATTCCATCTTTGGATGGCCTGAGTTTCCTGCAATTTCTTTCAATTTCGTTGGTGATCAACGACGGTCTCCCAATGTTATTGGTTATGAACTGTCACCTGAAAAAATACGTATTGGGAAACCCGATGAAGATGCGCAAGAGATACCATTGAGCATGGATATAGAGATCTATGCCGATACGATGGAAGTCACTATTTCTTCCAGACCAGATTGCCATCTACAAATTTTACCGCCTCGTTTAATGGATCTTTGGTTAGAAATGATTGGAGAATCTGGAGTTGAATAGATATTTTAATTTATTTATCAATAGCATACCTGACATTCTTCATCTTTTATGGTTGCATAAGTAGAGCACAGCCTTTCTCTGGATCATGATCGTTGTTGATTGGCTGAAAAGTTGAAACGCTATTTCTGACGAGCCGTTGATTGATGGAGTAACACCAAGCACAAATTTTGCCCTCTCCGTAACGAGGCTGGCTTAGCCAGAGGGTGGGGATACTGTTTAAGTATTTATGGAGCTTGACACGTTATGTATAAAGATTGCCTACAGATTGGTGATGAAGAATTACTGTCCATGCAGCAAAGAGCTTTATGGTTCATTGACAATTATACCCCTGGCGATTCCCAATATAATATTTCCATGGCATTCCGTATTCACGGATCGTTTCAAATCGATGCTTTTCGCTATGCGGTTAACCAGCTCGTTTCCAAGAATGCCACCCTGAGAAGCACTTTCGTTAATGTGAATGGCGAGCCAAAGTTGGTCATTAATGAACACTTGCCGCCGGCATTGGAGGTTTTCGATGCAACGAACTTGAGTCAGGAGGCGCTTGAAGATGCAGTTCAAAACTTTCATTCCATCCCTTTTCAATTAGAAAAAGCGTCGTGTCTGCGTTTCGGTATCTACGTTGTCAGTGCGGAAGAATACGTTGTACTCATGTGTGTTCACCATATTGTGTCGGATTTTACTTCACTGGGGCTGATGTTGGATCAGCTTGAACACTATTATTTGGCTGGACTTGGCGAAGATGACGATGCTTGGTTACCGCCCGCTGAGGATTTTAAGGATTATGCAGTCAAAGAACGAGAGTATTACCAAAGTGAAGCGGCGGAAGAATCGAAAGCTTATTGGAGTGGATGTTTAAAGCAGCCGCCAGAAGTGCTGCAATGGGATAGTTTTTGGCGCAAAGGCGCTAATGACAAGTCATCCGTCCTGTTTAGTATTGGTGAAGAGACAACTAAAAAAATCAAACGGCTTGCTTCAAAAATAGGTGGATCGGTCTTTACGGTCATGTTGGCCGCATGGAGCGCTTACATCGCCAGAGAGACAAAAACTGCTGATATCGTTATGGGGGTGCCGGTGTCGATGCGTCACTCGGTTCATCAGCACATTATCGGCTGTTTGTTTAATGTATTACCCATACGTTTATCCGTCGATCAGACATTTCACCATTTTCTATTGGCAGCGAAAGAGCGATTGTTATCGGCCCTTGATAATCGAAATTTTTGTCTCAGCCAAATGGTCGAACATCTGGCCGTGGAACGAAATGATGGTCGTAACCCATTGTTTCAGGCTATGGTGAATATGCTAGGGCATGTAGAGCAATCGCGTTGGTTGACACTGGAGATGGCTGACGATTCTGTTCAGGTATCATGGGCGGGGCGGACTATTTCCCCATTCAGGGTTTGTCAGCAGGAAGGCCAGATTGATATTGAACTGATGTTTGTGGATGCCGGTTCCCAATTAAGATGTGAGCTTAAAGGGGACAAACATTTTTTCTCACATTCAGGCCTTCAGATATTTGCAAAGCGCTTTGAGCTGGTGGTTGAAGCGCTTGTCGCCGCGCCTGATGAAGAGATTAATACTTTGTTGGCACCAAAATCAGAGGATTACAATCTGCTATCTGGTCCGATTAATTCTGATGCTCTCCCGGAAGTGTCAAATCAAACCATTATTTCGCTTTTTGATCAATGGGTGACGCAACAAGCGGCATCAGTAGCGATTCGTTATGGTGTCGATACATTAACTTATTTGGATTTGCAGCATTGGTCGCTGGAGGTCGCTGTTCAGCTTATACAAAATGGGGTTATGCCTGGCGATCGCGTAGGGGTTGCATTGTTACCTTCACCGGAAGCGGTGGTGGTCATGCTTGGTATTATGCGTGCGGGCGCGGGGTACGTACCGTTAGATCTTAGGTTGCCACAGCAACGTCTGGCGCAGATTGTCGAGCAATCAGAGATGAAGCTTATTGTTGTTAACGCTGATGTTGACCCAGATGATTGGTGTACAGCTAAGCTGATGACGATGACGGCTACTGAATCACCCCTTACGGTAAGGCGTGCTGAGTACGGTACATTTGATCACTGTACATTTAATCATTCTACACCCGCTTCGATTGCATACAGTGTTTTCACTTCAGGTTCCACCGGGACTCCCAAAGGCATTGATGTTGAGCACAGCAATGTTGTTTCTTGTTTGAATGCAATGAGTGAATATTTGGCCCACGCGCCTGGCGAGGTGTGGACTTGGTTCCATGCAGCCAGCTTTGATTTATCTGTGTGGGAGCTTTGGGGGGCCCTTTGCTCTGGTGGCGCTTTAGTGGTTGTGCCTGATGATCTGCGGAACCAGCCAGACAAATTTCTGGATCTTGTCGCAGCAGAGCAGGTAACGATTGTCAGCCAGACGCCCTCCGGTTTGAAAAATCTATTATCTGAGTTTCGGCATCGGCCAAGGGCTTATGCGATAAAGCATTGGGTAATTTGTGGTGAAGCATTGCTCAGTGCCACGGTTCGGCCTTATTTGAGTGCGCAGTGGACATTTTGGAATATGTATGGTCCTGCAGAGACAACCATTTTCGCCACTGTGGAGAAGGTAACGGAAGAACTAACTGACTACAATGTGATTCCCATTGGCAAACCGTTAAGCTTCGCAACGGTCTATCTTTTAAATCCTTCAAGGCAAACACCCCTGATGGGTGAGGTTGGCGAAATTTACATTGGTGGTCGTGGCGTTGCTCGTGGTTATGTCGGTCTTGAACAGTTGACTACTCAGTGTTTCATTGCCGATCCCTATATTCATCATAGACGTATGTATAAAACCGGTGATTTAGCCTATTGGGATGGGGAACGAATTCATTTTTGTGGCCGCGTAGATGACCAAGTAAAAGTCTCTGGTTATCGAATTGAGATTGCTGAGATTGAGGATTGCCTCAATCGTCATCATGCTATTGCGGACGCCACAGTCATCGTTGAATCTCACGAAGGGCTCAATCGCTTAGTCGCAATATTCGTCCCTGTCAGTAAGGATAACCTTCCCGAAGAGTCCGCTATTCGTGATCATCTCAAAGCTTATCTCCCCATCTACATGTTGCCCGGCAGGATGATGCTGGCTGATGAATTGCCGCGTAATGCTCACAACAAAATTGATAGAAGAGCATTAAATGGCTTGATTGAAGCGGGGCAATTGACAGATATCAGTTCGTTGGGACCCGCGCCTGTGTTACCTGTTGATTCAGTTTTTGCCGAAATTTCGAGAATTTGGTGTGAAGTGTTGGGAAGATCAACCGTCGGGCTGGATGACGCATTTTTTAATATTGGCGGTAATTCATTGGCACTGATGCAAATCTATGCACAGCTCGTGCAATTACCGGGATGTGGTGCCTTGGCTCCTTCAGATTTATTCCGTTTTCCAACTATCCGGAAGTTGGCTAATTATCTTTTAAGCCCTCTGCAACCGATGGTGTTGGTAGAAGTTGCGGATAAACCCTCTCAAACGCGACGTCAAAAAACGTTGAATGCAAGAAAAGCATTGAAGGAGAGACAAATTCATTCACTGAAAGGGGAACAAGATGTCTGAGAATGCGATTGCCATCATTGGCGTAACTTGTCGGTTACCTGTGGCGAATAACTTGGATGCGCTATGGAATAATCTTGTTGCTGGCCGAATACTTGCCAAAAGATATAGCCAGGAAGAGCTTATCCGTTGTGGTGTAGCTCAGCATATATTCACTGCAAAAAATTATGTTCCTGTCGATTCGCGTTTGCCGGATATTGATCTGTTCGACCCGGATTTCTTTTCAATCAGCCAGCGAGAAGCCGAATTGCTTGATCCTCAGCATCGAATGCTGCTTGAGTGCGCATGGGAACTGGCCGAAGTGACCGGCTATGGCAATCCTTTCCGACGTCCTCGTATTGGTGTTTTTACCGGGAGTTCGATGAATACCTATTTGCCCAATGTCATTAAATCTGAGTGTGATCTGGTTTCATTAATGGGAACAGAGCTCATGCTGACTAATGATAAGGATTATCTGCCAGCGCGAATTTCATACAAACTCGGTTTTGACGGGCCGAGTGTAGCTGTTTTGACCGGCTGTTCGACATCACTAACGGCGGTGCATATGGCGATACAAAGCCTCTTGCTTGGCGAGTGCGAGATTGCTTTCGCCGGTGGTGTTGCCGGACATGTCCATTCTCGACCGGGTTATTTTCACCAGCAGGATATGATCTTCTCTGAGGATGGCTATTGTAGACCGTTCGATGAGAAGGCATCGGGGACTTTCTTTGGCGATGGGGCGGGGTTGGTGGCGCTACGGCCATTAGATGAAGCCATTAGCAACGGGGATACCATCCATGCGGTGATCCTCGGTTCAGCGGCGAATAATGATGGTTCAGCACGGGCTGGCTTTGCTGCACCGGGGGTGGATGGGCAACGAAAACTCATTTTGGATGCTCAGGCGCTCGCTGATGTTGGGCCGGATGAATTAGGGATGATCGAGGCACATGGTACCGCAACGCCACTTGGGGATTCGGTGGAATATGCCGCGCTTTGTCAGGCTTTCCGCCAGAATACGGATCGTGAGAGATTTTGTGCGTTGGGATCGATTAAAGCTAACGTGGGTCATTTAGCGGCGGCGGCGGGGTTTGCTGGATTAGCCAAGACGATAATGGCATTAAAGACCGGCATGATTGCCCCACATCCGACTTTCAGCAAGGCCAGCTCTGTTATGAATCTTGAGCAAAGCCCTTTCATTATCAATACCACGCCCATCAACTGGCCGGTGAAAGGACCACGACGGGCAGGCGTGAGTTCTTTTGGTGCCGGTGGCAGCAATGTTCACATGATTTTGGAGCAAGCGCCGGTACGAAGGTCAGGTAAAAATAGAGTTATCTGGCGAGCTATTCCATTAGGGGGGCGCAGTGCTAATGCCTTGAACACATTGAGTACTCATTTGGCAAGAACGCTGGAAGTTAAACCCGATACGCATATTGATGAAGTGGCTTTTACTTATGCGGAAGGTCGTGCAGCCCAGCCATACAGAGCTTGTTTATATGCTAAAGATGTGAAGATGTTGATTGACGGTATCAGAAATACAGATTTCACCGTCACAGCACAAGTCTCTGAACCACAACGTCTGGTGATTGCGCTTGGTCCTGCTATTCGATCCGCTTTATCAGTGCAGATACCTGGTTATTGGCAAGAAGTGGATAGGTTGCTTGCTGCATTGCCGACAGATGTTTCCCATAACATCGGTAAAATCGATATCACTGAAATGACAATAAATGATGGCGATAAGGGAAAAATTGCCAATCTTGTGGCGATAATTGCGGCGATCAATTGTTGGCGGAAGATGATTTCGACGCCAATATTCATCATATCCGATAGTCGTTACGACCTTGCTGTTGCTTGCTCGTTAGGCATGCTGACATTGCCTGAAATTGCTGATAAGTTGCTAGGAAATGTGACACCACATTTCGCTGAGCGTGGTAATTTCGCTGAGCGTGGTATAGCTTTGCCCGGAAGTTTTTGGTCTAAACATCACGGCATGATTGATGGCAATAATGTGAAAGCTATCTTGATTGATGGTGCGCTGCCGAGCTTACAGCAGCAGAATGAAGTCATATCAGCAAATGATGTGATATTAGATTTGGACCATTCGCCTGATAGTTTCTCTGAAATCGTTGTAAATCCTGAAAATATTATTCGTTTGGATACTCTCCATGAAGAGCGCGACTCGGCTTTAGTCAAACTGGTCGGCAAGCTTTGGCAACGTGGTTTGGTGATAGATTGGTCGATATTGCGAGATGGGGAAGTTGTTCAACGTATTCCACTACCGGTTCAACCTTTGCAACGTCGGCGCTGCTGGTACACAGATTCAACATTAACAGAGTACAAACCAGAACCTGGCACTAGTCAACCTGTGGCAAGCTCTGAGGCTTCCGATGAGTCAGTCGGCGTTTATGTTGAACGTTGGAAACGAACGCAGCGCTTGTCGCCGATATCATCATCGGTGGCTAAGCGTAACTGGCTGATTTTCTACGATAACAGCGATAAAAAGATGTGTCCGATCGCGGATGTGCTGCGTGATCTGGGGCAAAACGTGTTTGAAGTGCATGAAAATCGTGTCACTTCTCTCGATGAAACTGATTTCGATGAAACTGCTTTTGATGAAACAGAGTACATCGTCGACGTTGACGATCCCGTCAGTGTTCAGAGTTTGATGCTAAGGTTGAAGGCACAACAAGCGCCTACACCCGATCATATCCTCTTTATTTTGGGTGATATCCCGTCAGTGGATGAAGTGCCAGTAGGGGAAGATCGGTTCCCATTTACGCTGTTTAATAGGGTAAAAGCGTTTTCTCAAGTGGGAAATAAAGCCATTTCGTTAACATTGATCGGACCCGGTTTTATCGACGTGATGGGCAGCGAACCACGGAGTATTGAACGGGCTACGGCGCTGGCCTCCATTTCGGCGATCAACCAGGAATTGCCTGGCATGATAGTGAAAGTTATCGACATACCGGTCAAAGAACTCAACTCTCTTAAGGATGCCCAGTATATCGTGGCTGAACTTTTTACTGCTCATGATCAGAATGCGGTTGCTATGCGTCAAGGTTGGCGTTGGAAACGCTATTTTGACGTTCAGAGTCCAGTTGTTAGCGAAAATCTTTCATCTGACATGATCTGTTTAGTGACTGGAGGATTAGGAACGGTTGGTTTTGGCATTGCACAATATCTGGTCACCAAATTCAACGCGAAGCTTGTCCTGCTCGGTCAGACACCCAGAGATTTCACCCAATCTGATACGTTACAGAGCCAACGAATAACGCAATTGCGCAAGATGGGGGCGGACTTTGCAGTGATTACTGCCGATGTGACAGATAAAGCCCGTGTGCTGGCAGAACTTTCCCGTGTGGAATCTCGGCTGGGGGCCGCTAATTGTTTTGTCCATGCTGCCGGGCTTTCTGGTCAGGCAACAATCCAGTGGCTGCAAAATTCGACTCATCATGATTGGGAAAAGTTGATGCAGCCGAAGTTAAAAGGGGCTGCTGTTTTTCATGAAATATTTGCCGATCGTCCTCTGAGGTTTGGTTGTTTTACCTCATCTTTGTCGGTTTTCGCGGGTGGTTTGGGGCTTGCACCTTACGCTGCGGCAAACGAAGCTTGTGCCGCATTTGCCTCAACCCACCATTTGGATAAACCCTATTTCTCCATTGATTGGGATGGATGGGAGGGTTGGGATGAGTCAAATAGCTTCAAATACAGCGTCAATCGTGCTCGCCCTTTACGCCATGCTGATGTTGTTAATGCATTGGATATTATTTTCTCGGCATGCCATGCAGAGCCGCGTTTTGCTGTCTCCACCGTACCTTTGAATGAGCGGTTGCATAATATTGTGGAGAATTCATTGCAAACGGATACGGCGCAAACTGCAATGGTATCTCCCTCGGCATCAAATAAATCCATTATCGATGATATGACAGCTATTTGGCGTGGTGTACTGCGCTGCGCGGTTGATCATGAATCGAACTTTTTCGATTTAGGGGGAGATTCACTGGTTGGGGCTGAGTTGGTGCGACAAGTTAATGCTCATTTTAATGTTGCGGTATCTATGGTTGATCTTTTCGAATCGAGCACCGTGGCGTCTCTTGCGATGCAAGTAGAGAAAAAGCGCAATCAAGGCGGTGTGCTATAGCGCGGATCGGCAAGACCAACGTGTTCGGGAAAGGGAATTAGCATGAAATCAAAAATACAAATGCATTATTCAACAGATATTGCGATTACCAGCATAGCTGGACGTTTTCCTAATGCGGATTCGAGTCAAGATCTTTGGGATGCGATCTTAGGGAAGCGGGAACTGATTTCGAGTTATACCAATGAAGAACTTCATAATCGGGGCGTTGATGCAGGTGAAGGCGGATTGCATTACGTTCCGCGTGGTGCGTACCTGCAAGATCCAGAGGCGTTTGATTACAGCTATTTTCAAATGATGCCGAGAGAAGTTTCTAAAATGGACCCTCAGCAACGGATTTGTCTGGAGGTTTGCCATGAGGCACTTGAACTTAGCGGTTATTCCAGCGGGGCAGACGCAGGGCTCTGTTCAGTTTTTATCGGTTCTCGTCGGAGTACCTGGCAAGCCGATGTACCGACCCTGAACCACTCTTCTGCTGATGCCATGCTGCTATTTGGTGGAAGTTCTGTAGATGCTTTGGCAACGCGTGTGGCGTATAAGCTCAACTGTTTGGGGCCTGCTGTCAGCGTAGGCACTTTTTGCTCAGGTTCACTAGTGGCTGTGCATATGGCTTGCAACAGTTTATTGCTAGGTGAAAGTGACATGGCGCTGGCAGGCGGTGTTTGTGTCAGGTATCCCGCTCATGTTGGTTATGTTTACCATGCGGGAGGGATATTGTCTCCGACAGGACGAGTTTGCGCGTTCGATGAGAAAGCTGACGGTACGATTTTCTCTGATGCCACCGCGTTCGTGGTATTACGCCGTCTGGAGGATGCTTTGCTTAATGGTGAGCCGATTTTAGCGGTTATCAAAGGGTCGGCAATCAACAACGATGGGTCTGTCAAGGCGGGTTATAGTGCTCCGGGGGTTTCAGGTCAGGAGCAGGTGATCCGTCGTGCGCTTGCGGCGGCTGATGTCCGAGCTGATCAGATTGGTTTGATTGAAGCGCATGGTACTGGCACACCTGTTGGTGATGGGATTGAATTACGGGCGCTAGGACGGATATTTGCCGGCGTATCGGCCAGATCGTGTGCTTTAGGTTCGATTAAATCCAATCTTGGTCATGCTGATTGTGCTTCGGGTATCGCTGGGCTGATAAAAGCCATCTATGCTGTCAATTCAGGCATTATTCCTCCGTCAATGAATTGTGAATCTCCTTGTGCTGAATTGAGGGAGCCTGAATCGCCGTTTTATGTGCCTACTGAATCTAGAGATTGGGATAACGATAAGGCGGCGAGAATTGCTGGTGTTAGCTCGTTCGGGATCGGTGGTACAAATGTTCATGTTGTCGTTGCCGAACCACCGGAGAGAAAGCCTGACATACCTTCCCTGGCGGCAGCACATCTGATCCCGCTGAGTGCACGTACTGAAACAGCATTAGCGCAAAAAATTTTGGATTTAGTGAAATATCTTGAACAGTATCCAGAAACGAATATCGCTGATGTGGCATTTACCTTACAACGTGGCCGACGACATTTATCTATACGCAAGGTGATTGTCGCACGTGATATCCGTGAACTGATATCGGGCCTGCTAAATAAAGCCCTAGTGGTGACCCCTCAATTGAGTGAACTGCAAGAGATGTTTATTTCGCCTGCCTTTGTCTGGCAGGCCGGGGGAAGTATCAATTGGGATATTTTTTACCAGAGCGAATATCGTAAACGGCTCCCGCTGCCAACTTATCCATTTGAAAGAACGGCAATCTGAGCTGTAAAACCGGTAGAGATCGTCTTCATTTTGAGGAAAGTGAGGTTGATATGAGTAATATTGAAATTATTCAGAGAGAAATAATCGCTATTTTTGCAGAAACATTTGGTTTACCGAAAGAAGAGATAAAACTAGAAATACCGTTGGTTGAATTGGGGGCGGAATCACTCTTGTTATTCGAAGCATTGGAACCCATCCATAAACGATTTGGTATAAAACTTTCAGTACGGCAATTTTTCGCAGAATTACAAACGGTTCGTCAACTCAGTGAATATATCTTGATGGCGGATAAAAGCAATGTTATGGCGGATAAAAACAATGTTATGGAAGATAACCATTTGGTCACTCAACCCGCCTTGGCTGATCAAGAAAAAAGGTCTGAACAATCCGATACGCCAAATATTCCACCGGTTAAGAAAGAACGTTTTTTCCAATGGATGTCAAGAAGCGCACCATCGATTGAATCTGAGGAGAGAAAAAAGTATCTGGCTTCATTCATATCTAAATATAACGAGCGAACGATTAAATCAAAAATTCATTCGGTAGCGGTACGTAAAAATATTGCAGATAGCCGTTCTGGAATTGGCTTTAAGCCCTCCATAAAAGAGCTACTTTACCCGATTGTCTGCACCAAGTTTGCCGGCCCTGTTGTCAAGGATATTGATGGTAATGATTACATTGATATGACGATGGGATTCGGTGCGCATTTGTTTGGTCATAGCCCACCTTTTGTAGTTAAAGCGCTCACTCAGCAGATAGACAACAGTTTTGGTTTGGGAACTCGGCATGAGATAGGTTTAGAAGTGGCTGAACTTATCAAAGAGATTACTGGCATGGATCGCGTTGCTTTCGTCAATAGTGGAACGGAAGCAGTGATGAATGCGGTTCGGGCAGCACGAGCGCTCACTCGTCGTAATCATATTGTGCTCTTTTCTAGCAGTTACCACGGACATTGGGATGCCGTACTGGCTAGAGCTGGTGAATATGATGAAGTTAATGCGACAAAACCCATTTCGGTGGGTATACCTGAAAATATGGTTGCTGATGTTTCGGTGTTTGGGTTTGGCTCCAATGAGGCCATTGAGTTTCTCAAAACCAATAGAACCGATATCGCTGCGGTGCTGGTAGAACCTATACCCACGCGTGACCCAGGATTGAGTAATCCAGATTATTTGCGACGTTTGCGTCAAGTGACCAGGGAGTTAGATATTCTGCTGATATTTGACGAAATCGTGACAGGTTTCAGATCTCATCCAGCGGGTGTCCAAGGGTTATTCGGCATTGAGGCCGATATTGTGACCTATGGCAAAACGATAGGTGGTGGAATGCCTCTGGGCGTCATTACGGGTAGGAAGAATATGCTTGATTCGATTGACGGTGGAAACTGGAATTTCAACGATGATAGTTTCCCCGCAGCGGAGCCGACATTCTTTGGTGGGACCTATTTTCAACATCCGCTTTGCATGACCGCTGCGAAAGCCACTTTGCAGGAGATCAAGAGGAGAGGGGAAACTTTTACCAAGGCACTGACTCAGCGTACTGAATCGTTTGTTTCACGTTTGAACCAACTGTTCTTAAGCCGTCGGGTTCTTATCGAGGCAAGATCGTTTTCCTCATTTTTTAGATTAATGCATCGTGACAACATGGATTTGCTTTACTACAACCTGTTAATGAGAGGGGTTTATATCTGGGAATGGCGTTGCTGGTTTATATCCGATGCACATGATGATACTCATCTGGAAAAAGTTTATTTGGCATTTGTAGATAGCTTAGATGAACTTGAGGAAAACAACCTGCTTCCTCGATATAGCTAGAGCAAACTGGCCTGTTGTGAGTAATAACTTATTGAATTATTAAGCATCCTATCTTCTGGCTGTGCTGAGTTCGATGCTCTGAAACGACGGCTCATAGTCTGTTGAGTAATGAAAATTAAGGGGAACGTTATGCCGTTGGCAAATAAAAGTGTTTTCATTGGTGGGCCGATTCAATTTGCAATTTGTGATAACGGTTTTCATGAGGAGTTGAGAACGACTATCCAACTGGCGATTAAGACGGTAAAGGCACTGAATGGTAATGTATTTTCGGCGCATTTGACTGAGAAATTTGGCATTGATACACCCAGTTATACGCCAGATATGGTATCGAAACGGGATTTCCAATGGATGCGGCAGTGTGATTTTTTCATGCCCATTCTTCCGGTTCATCAAGGTGATGAATTACTGCGTACTGACGGTACACATATTGAACTTGGTTGGGCCTCTGCTCTGAAACGGCCCGTCTTATTAATCACTCAACTACCGATTGTGAATGGTGGTAGTCATTTGTTAAAGGGATTAGAGCATATTTGCAATTTGTCGAAATTGGATATTCACGATTTTCGTCAAAATCCGGGACAGATTGGCGAGATTTTCAGGAATCTTGCAGTTGAATAGCTATTGATCACCTTTTTGAGGATATACCGCCTTTCTATTGACTTTCTATTGAATTGAAAGGCGGGTTAATAGCGAGTTTGCTTGAATGGGTAATTTGTGGAGTTACGATGGAAAATCGAGTTATTGAATCAACCTATGATGTTTTAGGAATGAAGATAAAAAACCCAATTATTGTTGGGTCGGGTTTGCTTTCTGATCAAGCTAAAAATATTCGCCAGTTTATCGCTTACGGCGCAGGGGCAGTCGTGACAAAAACGATTTACCCGCGCTCAGAAAAATTGCATACAGAAAAGACCTATTTATTCAGTACAGGGATGCTGAACAATACGACGTATTCGAAGAAAACCGTTGACTATTGGTTAACACTTCTCCGTGAATTTAAGGAAGAACAACTTCCGGTGATAGTTTCTATCCATGCTGAATCACCTGAGGCGTTAGGTTCATTGGCTGTTCGTATCTCGGAAGTGACCGATGCCCCTTTGGAGTTAGGCATTTCATGCTTGCATGCGGATGACTTCACGGGAGATACACCAGAACGTGTATTCAACTACACCAAAGCAGTGAAAGAGCGAACGGACACCCCTTTTGCGGTCAAACTCTCGCTTGGCGATAATTTGTATGGGCGTGTTCAAGCTGCGGTAGAAGGGGGGGCTGATGGGATAACGTTGAGCGATACCATTTCAGGCATTGCATTCGACACAGCGAATGGCGAAGCGCTGCTTAATGGGGTTTGCGGATACTCTGGGCCAGGGATCAAACCAATGGTGCTTGCCGCTATTTATAACCTGCGTAAGCGAGGGGTGACGATTCCAATACTTGGGTCGGGAGGCGTACAGGATGGTAATGATGTTCATGAATACCTACTGGCAGGGGCGAATACGGTGCAGGTTTACACCGCGCTTCATCGGCATATGTATAAAACATTGCAGCGCATTGTTCATGAATATACGCAAGTTATGACGTCAGAAAAAGTATGAGGAAAATGGATAACATCATGAATAATAATAAAATTAGAGAATTTGCGGAACTGACCAGTGAGCAGGTCTTAGCCGCGGTTGAAGGTAAAACATTGATATGGCCGATTGGCGGGATTGAGCAGCATGGGCCTCATCTGCCGTTGAATGTGGATTCAGTGATCCCAGAAGCCTTTGCTCGCGTGTTGGCGGAGGATATTAATGGATTCACCTTGCCGGTACAGCCAGTGTCTGCCAGATCATTGCCACAAAGTGGGGGTGGACTTGAATTTCCTGGTACTATTTACCTGGATGGATCAACATTTACCGCTTATATCAGCCGAACAATTAAGAGCTTGTGCTCATTACCCTTTAAGCAACTGGTGATCATTAATGGTCATTTTGAGAATGAAGGTTTTATTTTCGAAGCGGTAGACGCATTACGGGCGGAGGGACATTTTAACGATCGTTCCGTTATCGTATTTAGCTGGTGGAGTTTGGTATCTGATGATTGGACTCGTGAACATTTAGTTGATTTTCCCGGTTGGCACGCTGAGCATGCAGGGTTAACAGAAACGAGTTTAATGTTGCATTTGCGTCCCGATTTAGTGAGAGCGGAGCGACCTGATCATGATAAACCGCCACGCGCTGGGATCTATCAAGTACCGATTAAAAAAGAATTTTCAACAAGAGGCGTTCTTTCCAAAACATCCGGTTCAAGTGCGGAAATAGGCGAACTCATTTTCGAGCATGTCAGACAGCAAATATTGGAACTGGTTACTGCGGATTAATCAGTCGCCATATCGCGGTGTTTTTTCGGTTTTGCCCTAGCTATAGGGAAAAGATTTATCGCTTTTATATTATACAAATGCGCCTTAAAACCTCATCTTTCAGGGGAAGGTTAATAAGGCGCAGTTTTCTGTATACCCACGTTGCTAATATTTGCTGCGACGACTTGTATAAAGTCATCATGACAATCAGAAAAAAACACGCCATGATTATCATTAAAGATTTAAAGGTGACCAATATACCAAAGCTTAAATTTAAATATTAACGTTAGCAGATTGTAACTCAAATCTTAATCCAAGCGCTTTCACTATTTTCAAAATAGTTGTAAAAGTTGGATTTCCTTTTCCTGATAAGGCTTTATATAATCCCTCCCTGCTTATACCCACTTCTTTTGCAAGCTGGCTCATATTTCTGGCTTTGGCAATATCTCCCAATGCAGATAATATCAGGGCTGGATTATCCTCTTTCATCACCTCCTCTAAATACAGTTGGATATCTTCTTCTGTTTTCAGGTGTTCCGCAATTTCATAGTTGCTGATTTCGATTCCTTTGTTCATAAATACCTCTCAATTTCTTTAACTATTTTCTTTGCTTGCTGTATATCTTTTGACTGTGTGCTTTTATCATCCCCACACAATAATATAATTAATTGTTCTCCATGTGAGGTAATGTAAATCCGATACCCTTTTCCCTCATCAATCCTTAATTCAGATATTCCTTCTCCGACTGGTTTTACATCACCGAAGTTACCAAACTACAATCGCTTAATCCTGACCTGTATTTTTGCTTTTGCTCTGGTATCTTTCAATTTATCTATCCATTGGTTAAAAATACTTGTGCTTTTAATTTCCATTTTTATCCCCATCTATACTTTGATTATAGGTATAAAACACAGTTGTGTCAACTTTAGTTAACATTTTTATTTTTAAACAGCTTTCCGGTTTTAAACTAATTAAGCTATTGTGTTTGTAGTATCAGATAGTCAGGAAGGGATCGTGATTTTAAAAGTGAAGTGATATCTGGATAAATTATAAATAAAGAGAAATATTACCCTGAGATTGGATATGTTTTATCTGTATGTGATAAAGCAGGTATTGATAAAAGCCATTTTTTATTTGTCAGTGTGGTTTTAAAATCGGGAAAAAAGTGGCAAGCGTATTATGAAAAAACAAGTGAAAAATTTAATCATCAAAGGTAACAAGAAATAGTTAAGGTTCTTTTTCAGCGGATAAAAAATTCGATGCTATATTGGCATTGAAAGAGAAAAAATCAAGAAAAGCAGATTTTAAGTTTATTTTACATGGCTGTAAGAAATTTACGTAAAATCAGAGATAATCGTTAAAGAAAGCAGATGAACTTTTAGGTTAACCAGATTAACAGCATTAAAGATGGTTAAAGAAATATGCTTTTATTTTAATGCCAGTAATGCACCATTTACTCTCTGTTTTTTAAGGATAGAAAAGTAACATAGGATTATTAAAGTAAAAATGAAAAAAACAAGTATCAGTTTAATAAAAATAGGATTGTTAAATACGAAATGGAAAATAGAATTATTTACCTGTTACAGGCTTTGTTTATCATCTTTTTAACATGGTTCAGCTTATCTTTTTACTTGCATTTTCACGTCTAGATAATTGCAAGCTGCTTTCTATCGGTGATTAGTTAGCTAAGGATTGAAAAAAATAGGTGCTTCATTAATGCCAGATTTTAAAGAAATACAGAGTGGTTAAAAACGGCTGACTCTCTGTTATATTTAATACATTTATCGGTGATGTTATCCTCCGATTATTTTACGTTTATCTAACCTGATACAATTATTTAAAAGTGATAATACGGGGCCATTAAAGCTTTTATATAACTAACAAGTGGGTGTTAAAATGATTTTTCATTGTTATTTTACGAAGAAAACTATAAAAATGACGTAATAAAAAATAGGTAAAACGGTTATGTGTTACCAGCGTTCTCAATTGCGGCGCAGCATTTCAGTGAATGCCATTTTCAGTATGAACTGTGACTGATTTTTTGCTCAGGCACACCAAGGTGCCTGTCACAATTTCACGTTCACTGTTCTGAAAACTCATGACATCATTTAGGTGAAATACTCCATGCTTTGTATTATTCTCTGCCGTTGTAACATGTTGATAGGGCTGAAAAAGCAATCATACAGCTTCATGATAATTGAATTTTGCAGGCTCTCTAAAAGACACCGGGATAAGCACCCCCGTCGATAAGAATATTTTGTCCTGTTATATAACAGGCATGGGTACTACATAAAAATGCACAATAGGCTCCAAATTCTTCTGGAATTCCAAATCTTCCTGCGGGAATTTTCTGGCTACGTTGCATTGCCATATTTTCCGGTGAATCACCACATCTTAATGCTTTTTGTTTAAATGTTTGTCTCAGGCGCTGAGTCTCGAATGCTCCGGGTAATAGATTGTTTATATTGATATTATTTCTCATCAATAAATGAGATTTTGCCAAACCGCTAACGAAAGTTGTTAGCCCTCCTCGTGCTCCATTTGATAATCCCAACTCATTTTGAGGTGCTTTAACTGTACCAGAAGTAATATTGATGATGCGCCCAAAACTACGGTCAGCCATTTTATTGATCACTGCTTGGATCAGGGTTATTGGTGTAAGCATATTGGTGTTAATTGCCTGATACCATATATCATGACTCCATTCAGAAAAGTGACCTGTTGGCGGCCCTCCTGCATTTGTGATAAGGATATCCACCATAGGTGAAGCTGTTAATACTGCCTTTTGTGTCCCCGGTTGAGTTATATCACCCGATATCCATCTTATCGACACGGCTGAATTTATCTCTTGCAACTGTAGCGCTGCCATTTCCAATTGTTCAGTTCGTCGTGCGTTAATAACAACATTTACACCTTCTGCAACTAACGCTGCTGTGCAAGCAAAGCCCAGACCCTCGCTGGCTGCACATATAACAGCCCAACGCCCCGTTATTTTAAGATCCATATTCTCTCCATATATGTTCTACAAACGTCAGTTTTCTGTTTCAGACACCCAGTACTGGGTACAAACTATTAAAATGAAACAAATCAGAGCAAGAGCAAAAAGTCCCCACATCAAGCCAGTCGCAGTCGTTGTATGACCACTGGAGAAAAACCATAATATAATAGCTGCCCCGGCCATTTTGAGTGCCCCCTGCAAAGCGCTACCCGTTCCTGATAATTCAGGATGACCATATAAACTTATCCCGAGTAATAAAGGGGAAGATAGCCCACACCCCAACCCTATCGCAAAACTATAAATAATGATGAAGCCAATTGATAATATCTGAGTGAAGTGAATAAAAATGAGCGCTATTACCGTGAATGACAGTAATAATGGCAAAGATATTTTAAGAATATATTCGGGTGTAGCGTGTGATAACCTTTTTTTGTTAACAATGAGCCTATTACAATTCCAGCAGAATAGATTATAAACAGATATCCGTTCTGTGATGACGATAACCCAAATTGGGTCTGGAATACGAAAGGACTAGCAGTAAAATAACCAATGGTAATGGCAAACAAGACAGCAGAGACAACACTGTATAAAACAAAATTAACATTTGATAATAAAATTCGAAAACCAGCCAGTCTACCATTGCTATTTGGTCTCATCGGAGATGTTTCCGGCAGTGTCATTTTGACAAAAATCGCACCTAACAACATCATGATGGCTAGCGCGATAAAATTAAATTTCCACGGCAGATACTCAGTAATATAGCCCCCAATAATGGGGGCAAAAGTAGGAGAAACTTGTGATGCCATAGAAAAAATTGCCAGTGATTTTGATAATTCCGTTTTATCCCTAAAAGTATCACTGAGTATTGCTCTACTAATAACTGGGCATCCACCTGCGCCAATTCCCGTCAGGAGTCTGAATAATGAGAGTGTGTGAAATGATTCTGCGGTAGAAGTTAGATAGTTACCAACAGCAGAAAATAATAAGGAAAATATGATTACAGGAATACGCCCGTATTTATCAGAAAGTGGGCCATAAAAAATCTGAGATACTGCAAAACCAAGGAGATAATAAACAACCAAGCTCTGTGCCTGATTGTCTGTTATTGCGAGCGCCATTTTTATAATGGGAAGTGCTGGATTATAGAGGTCTATAGAAAACAATCCGAGTACTAAGATAACGCACGAGTTGATGATAATTAGCTTTGATTTCATGCCATTGCTCCTTTCATACAAGAGGGAGTATTTTTATGCGTCCGTTGTATTCCTTATTTGGCGTAGCGTGTTGGCTATCACATTTGATTTCAATCAAAAAAGGAGCGTTTTGCTGCATAATCCCGGCTAGGCACTCCTGTAATTGTTCAGGAGAATTCACGCAAAAGCTATTTACCCCTAATCCCTTAGCCAGTTGACACCAATCATAATTAGGAATTTTCGTTAGATCTGCTCTGTTATCTTTATTATTAAAGTAGCTTGCGGCATAAGAGGCATTGTTGAAGACAATAAAAAGTATATTACGATGGTATTTTGATGCAGTGGCTAATTCCATTCCCTGCATTAACATACAACCATCACCTGTGATCACCATACATTTCCTGTCCGGTGCTGCGAAGCTAGCGCCTATTCCGGCTGGAATACTCCAGCCCATAGGCCCGAGTGTCGTAGCGGATAAGTATGCTTCAGGTCTGCGGGCGACCCAATAATGACCAAAGAATGAACGATGCGCGCCAGAGTCTACACTGACAATTCCATTTTCTGGAAAATGTTCTTGGAGAATATTGATATAGGATGCGGGGTGTCTTTTTGCATCACCTGTTGCACTAAAATCAATAGGAAAATATTTGGGAACGGTACTGAGGTCTTTTACCCATTTTTCCCGTGTTAGGCATCCAGATATGAGCGTGTTATGGTAGTACTCGCCAAGAGTGTCTAGAAAAGCACTACTATTTGCAGTAATCCCACAAGTAATATCAAGGTATTTACCAAGATATTCAGGATTTGTATCAACCTGAATAGTTCTACCAGAAAGTTGTAATTCTGGAGACCAGAGCATTGTACTCCATTGGGTTGTATCTACCCCCAATAAAATAATGCCCTCCAATCCCGGATCTTTAAATGCTTCAATAGCTCTGGGGCTACCTGAATAACCATAAATACCGAGCGACAGAGGATGATCCTCTGGAAATATCCCTTTACCACTAAGTGTTGTTGCTACTGGAAAATGATACTTTTCTGCAAATGCTAACAACATATCAGCAGTTTCAGATGTTTTACTACGTAACCCCGCGAGAATAATGCAATTATGATTTTTTCTTATTAATTGTTCAAGTTTAGGTGAACATATTTTATTAATATCTACTGGGCGATTTTTCCAGGAATCAGAAACAGTTGAACTAATATCGGGGCGGTTTCCATCATATTCATTTAAAATTTCCTTACTTACTCCCAGATACACTGGACCTCTTTCAATTCCTTTCATTGCCCTGAGTGATTCTCTCAGAAACCGACTGATTGATTGACCAGCTTTAGCTTCAAATGTTGCGCGAGTTACTGGAGAAAAAATCACTTGTTGATTAATCCCAGATTGGGTACTGTCCTGTAAAACATTGTGCATTTCCATTGTCGATGAAATTTGTCCAGCTAAAAGTAAAACAGGGAAATTATCTGTATAGGCAGAAGCTATACCTGTCAGAGTATTCGTAACACCGGGACCACCAATGACCAGACATATACCAAAATTATCAGAGACACGGGCATATCCTTCTGCCATATAAGCAGCCCCCGTTTCACAGGCGGTAACTACTGGGGCAGGAAAAACATCTAATACTGAATCATTATCTTTCGGGTAGCATTTCATGAATGCGTTTATGAGTTTGCCTGGCACCATGAAGAGATGAGACGCATCTAACTGGCGTAGTTGCCTCAATATATAAGATGCTCCACTTTCTTTCTGCTTATGATCTAAATATGTCATAGTTCATAGCCCTATAAAGTGTATATTTTGTGTTTTCATTATTTCTAATGAATCTTGATGAAATGAGTCCGGGTATCGAACATTAGGCATATCTGCAAAATAAGGTTTCGGACTTTTGGGCAAATAATCGGAAACATGCATACTATGTTGTGCACGATCCCGAAGATATTGTAGGTATAGTTCATTATGTTGCTCTGATGCAGAAACTGTCCACTGTAACGCTAATTTTGTGTTGTCAGGCACTTTATCAGGATAAGTACTTCTGTGAGTTATTCTATTATCCCAAAGAACGAGATCACCAGCCTTACTCATGATCACTTTTTCGTATGCTTGCGGAGTATTTAGCATATTCTTCACAGTGGTTTGATTCAGTCGATGAGAAAAAGGGATTAATGTTATTCCTCCTCCATAATCAGGATCATTATCCTGCAAATATATAGCACATTGCATAAATTGTAATGGTGCATCTGGATTGATTACCTCATTCGATAAAAAATACGCATCATTGTGCCAAGGGATATAAACACTCTCCCGAATAGTAAAATTAGGAAATAAAGAAAAAGATTTCCTAAAAATTTCCTTGATAACTGTAACTGATTTATCATCCAAAATAGCATGAAATACTTCAGTGTTTTTTAATATATCTGTTGGCAAAAGAGTAGAAAGATTATTTATTTTTGATGTTTCTGTATAAAAATCCCTGATAATTTCAATTTCTTCTTTTTCTATTGCTTCAGGTATTACAACATAGCCCATTTCGTGTATTTTTTCCTTGACATTCATATTGATAACCTTATCTAAATTAATAAACCGATTCTGATTGGAAAATCATTTCTTCGAACGTAATACCAAGTTGCTCAAATTCTTTAAAGAAAGAAGGGAATGAACAATGAACATCTTCATAACCATCAATAAAATTAGCTTGTTGGCAACGTAATGATGCTACAAATAAGGACATAAAAATACGATGATCCCCCCAACTGGAAAGCCTGCAATTTCCTGAATAGGATGGTGTTTCATGAATTTCAAAACCATCATAAACACCATTTATAATCAAAGGCTGAATGTTGACACCCAACTTTTGTAATTCTTGTACCATTGCTTTTATTCTTGGTGATTTGTGAAGGCGGGTAATATACCCGTCATCTTTCAAGTTGCCTCTTTGTTGGCTGCACTCACTCACCACGGTCACATAGTTATCTATGCTCCCGGGGATTCGCTCCCTTGCCGTAGCGATGCATCTTGAAATCCATAGGGTATATATGATGAAAGAAACTTTATTTTTTAAAAAGGGTTGTCAACGGCTTGTGAGTTATTAAGCTGTTAAACTTGGTTAAAACCATCGTCTTTAACAAAACCTGTGGACTTCTCCCTCCTGAATGCTAATTGTGAGTAAAACGCGTTTTTAACATTAGGGGAAAGAGGGATAGCAAACAGCTCGAAGAATTGTCATTTCGTTGGGCGTTCTTGCTTCTTGATGTTTGTTGGCGAGAGCAAGTCACGCAGTACATTCAAAACCAGCAAGGGTAATGCCTTGTCGAAATTTCCTTCCCGCCTTTATGCTGGCGGGAGTATCTTTTTAAGGAAAAAATAACGGCATTCAGTTCACTTTGGGAATACTTTTTATTGTTTTCCGCTATTGTTTACCATAACGAAACTCAGGTGAGAGTTTACTTATCCCAAGCCCATTAATTTTTTTCACTTTAATTTGCACGGGTATCCGTTCTTTCATGGCTTCGATGTGGCTGATGACTCCAATGGTTTTACCGGAAGCATTTAAATGATCCAGTGCATCAAGAGCAATATCAAGGGTTTCTGGATCAAGTGTGCCAAAGCCTTCATCCAAGAACAGTGAGTCAATACTGGTTTTATTGCTGACTAAATCAGATAGCGCTAAAGCCAAGGCGAGGCTGACCAGAAAACTTTCGCCACCGGAAAGCGTTTTGGTATCACGAATAGCATCGGCTTGCCAGGTATCAATCACTTGTAGTTCAAGACCATCACTGTTTTTACGTTGCAAATCGTAGCGTCCGTGCAATTTTTTCAGCCGTTGATTGGCGAGATGAACCAAATGATCCAGTGTTAATCCTTGAGCAAAGCGACGGAATTTAGCGCCATCAGCCGAACCAATCAGATTATTAAGATAACTCCAGTCATCATAATTTTGTTGGCAATGGCTGATCTCTTCCAATAAGGATTTTTGCTGTTGACGGCGTATTGCATCATTACCAAGCAGGTTTTTCAGCTCTCCTTGTTGTAAGGTGTTTCTTTTTAGCTCATCAGTAATGTTTTCCAACTGTTCGGTCAGTTGTGATTTTGTATATTGATTAAGTAACTCAGGGCGATTTTTCCGATGTTGTTGCAGAGTTTCTGCTGCTTTCTGACATAGGGCGTTGGCTTGTATCTGCTGTTGTTCAAGCTGTTCTTTGAGTTGTTGCAATTCCTTACGTTGCTCTTGCGATAATAGCGCCGATTCAACGGCATGCTGATCGGCAAATGGGCTCTTTGCTAATGCAGCATTGAAGTTTTGTTCTGCCCGCTGTTTTTGTTGCTCAGACTGGTTGTAGTTTTTTTCTGTCTCATTAATGGCGCCGGTCAGTTGGCTAATATTGGATTGTGCCTGTTGCAGATGTGATTGTGACTGTTTGTACGCTTCTTCCAGTTGTTGAGATTGTTGTTGTAATGCCTGAGTGATGTCCGTAACAGATTGCTTACCAAATAGTTGTTGGCGCTGTTGTTGTGCTTCTGCGAGTTGCTGTTTCTGTTGCTGTGCTGTTTGATTAAGCCCATTTAAACGGCATACATATTCTTCTTTCTGTTTATGCAATGATTCAATCTGATTTTGAATGACCGCTTCTTCTTTTTGGATCTGTTGCCAGTTTTCATGACAGTTTTGATATATCTGCCACTCCTCTCTACGTTGTTGCAGCCAGTTTTCAGTATCATTCAGCATTGGCAGGGATAAATTATATTGCTGTAATTCTGACGTCATTTTTTCGATGACATCAGTTAGTTTACACTGCTGTTGTTGTATCTCTGGCTGCAATTCAGATAAGTGTTTTTTCAGTACATTGTGTTGATGTTTACTCAGTTCAATATTTCGTTCAATTTCTTTAATGCGTTCTTGATGAACAGTCAGTGTTTTTTCTGTTTTTTGGTACGTTTTTTCTGTTAGTTCAAGTTCGGTTAATTGAGTCTGGCAAAGCTGATAAGCAGATTGGTTTTGTTGCACAAATAGTTCAAGAGCGGGTTTATCCGAAAGAGAAATTTCGATCTGTAATATTGCGCAGGTTTCCTGCCATTGTTGCGTTAATATATTCAATCGTGGTTCAGCATCAGCAATTTCTTGCAAAATATGGTCGTATTGTTGCTGTTGGAACTCTTTTTTATTAACCAATGATATTTTGGTGGCTTGCAGCGCTTCAAATTGCTGGCGTAAATCTTTTAACCGTTGTTCTGATTTTGGCAGTTCAATATTTTGATAATCCTGAATTGCAGGATGATGTTCAGCACCGCATAGTGGGCAAGGAGAACCTTCCTTGAGCTGTGCCCGCTCTTTTTCCAGACTGACAATCTTTTGTTCTAACTGAATACGTTGAGTAAGATCGGCTAAATGTTGCTGTTTGTCTGAGAGTTGTTTATCGATGGATTCAATTTGAACAGGAAGTTCCTTTAATAATTTTTTCGGTTGTTGTAAGCGAATATGATGGCTGGCAATAGCGGCTTGTAATTGCAAGATTTGCGGCGACAGGATCTCCAGTTTATGTTGCAGCGGTAGCTGTTCCTGATATTGAGTTAATTGTTTTTTTAATTTCTCTGGCGAATATTGTTTTTGCAGAGTAGAAAATTGTTGCTTGGCCTGCTCAAATGCCAGTTCCAGCGGTTGGTTATTTTCAATTTGTTGTTTTAAGTCTTCCCTTTGTTTGTTCAGGTTATTGTTAAGTTGCGTGATTTCGGCAGTGAGCTTGCCAACTTTTTGCGTTTGGTGATCAATTTGTTGTTGGTGTTCTTGCCGCCAAGAGAATTGGTGTTGCCAAAAAGCCAGTTTTTCGCCGAAATATTGATGATAAGGTTGTTGCTCGAAATAATTTTCCAGTTGTTTTCTTTGATTGGTGAATGATAGGGCGCGCTGATTTGCTGTGTCATATTGTTGACAACGGTTTTCAAGCGCGGTTTTCTGCTCGTTGATTTGTTGCTGAGTAAGATTGAGCTCTTTAATCTGTACCGCAATTTGATGATCTAATGGAATCACCTGTTCTGTTATCAGCTTTTCTTGTTGTTGCCGGTGTTGTTGATACTCTGCTCTGGCAGAATCTGCATGAGTCACCTTTTGCTGTATCGGCGTGAGCGTCTGTTGTTGTTGATGAAGTTGCTGACGCATCTCCGCCAACTGTTTGCTGATTCTCTGATGTTCATATTGCGTTCGGTTTTTATCATCCAACAATGGGCGCAGTGTTTCTGCGGGTTCACTGCTAGCCAGTTTTTGCAGTTGCGGCTCTGCATGAGTAAGCGCTTTTTCTGCCTGCTGTAGGGAAGCGTTGTTTTCAGTAACAAGTTGCTCAAGTTCTTCCGCTCGTGTCAGCCATTGTGCCGAATGTTGTAATGTTTTTATCTGCTGATTGAGTTGTGATTCTGCATGGGTGAGTTGTTGCTGTTGTTCCAGATGTTGTTGATACTGCTCTGCCGTTAGCAAATCAATGGCGGACGTTTTGACTTGCAGAATATCCAGCTCTGACTGTGCTTGTTTATGTTGTTGGTAAATTTGTTGGGATAAAATTCCGTAAATTTCAGTGCCGGTTAACTCTTCCAATAAATCAGCCCGTTCGTTTGGCTGAGCATTGAGGAAAGCAGTGAAATCTCCTTGGGATAGCAATATGGATTTGGTGAAACGGCCGTAATCTAATCCAGTAATTTCAATGATTTTTTCTTTCTTGTCCTGGATTTTATCGGCCAGAATTTTACCACTGCTGCTAAGGGCGAGTTCCACTTTAGGGGCTTGCAGATTGCCATTGGGTTGATTACGCGCTCGCCGTTGGCTCCAGAAAGCACGATAAGCGACACCTTTCACTTCAAACTCCACTTCAGCCAATGATTCCGCAGTGTGTCGGGTCATCAGCTCATTTTGTGAGGTAGAAATCGTCAAGCGTGGGGTTTCGTGATAAAGCGCAAGGCAGATCGCATCCAATAAGGTGGTTTTACCCGCGCCAGTAGGACCGGTTATGGCGAACAAACCACTGCTGGCAAACGGCTCTGCTGTGAAATCAATTTTCCATTCACCTTGTAATGAATTGATGTTTTTTAGCCGTAGACTCAAAATCTTCATGCCTGCTCCTCCTTGTTTTTAGCCTGATAGATATCGTTCAGTGTTTGTTCGAAAAGGGTGGTCAGACGTTTTTTATGTTCTTCATCTTCGAGTGCTGATTGTGCAAGCCGTCGGGCAAAAACTTCGTTAACGCTAAGTTCTGTCAAAGTTTCTCTGTTTTCTTGTGCTAGCCTATTTTGTTGCTGTGTTTTACTACGTCGTAGCAGAATGACTTCGACAGGAAGCTCTGCAACCATTGATCGAATCCTTTTCTGGATATCATGGAGGTAATCTTGGGTTGCAACTTCAATATCCAGCCAGACGGGTTGTTCTCCTTGATAGTTATTAAAAGTTTGCAACTGTTGTTCAATGTGTTGCAGGTTACCCTTGATTAGTTGCATGGGCTGATATTGCGGAATGGGTAAAAGCTTGATGGATTCCAGTTTGTCTTGAATAAATTCCACCAAACAAACACTTTTCTCTTGCCCGACTTCATCGAAACTAAGAGGAATAGGGGAGCCGCTGTAGCGAATATGTTCAGATTTAGCCACTATTTGTGGCCGGTGAATATGCCCAAGCGCAATATAGTCTACCGGCGGGAAAGCTTGCGCCGGGAAGGCATCCAATGTACCAATATAAATATCCCGCACCGAATCTGTAACAGTGGCGCCAACGGTCGTCAGATGCCCGGTAGCAATGATAGGTAAGGGCAAATTCAATTCATCACGTAATTCACATGCTCGCTGATAGAGTCGATGATAGTGTTCTGCAATAGCTTCTTGTAATACGAGTTGTTTTTGTTCTCCTGACTGACCAGCCTGGCTGATCATAATATCTCTTGGCCGCAGAAAAGGGACTGCACAAAGAATTGCACCGGTATTGCCTTGTTTGGTGGTGAGTACTTTTATCTGTTTTTGTTGATCTTTTTCTGCGTGAGCAATAACGGTGGTATTTAGGCAGGAAAGGAGTTCTTTTGATTCATTTAATGTTGCTACTGAATCATGGTTACCACCAAGGCTAATTAACTGACAGCCGGTCGGTTGTAGTTCAACGACAAAGCGATTATATAGTTCACGGGCATAGCTAGGCGGTGAGCCCGTGTCAAATACATCTCCGGCAACAAT
The DNA here is from genome assembly GCF_042879355.1 of Photorhabdus sp. RM71S. Taxonomy (NCBI): domain Bacteria; kingdom Pseudomonadati; phylum Pseudomonadota; class Gammaproteobacteria; order Enterobacterales; family Morganellaceae; genus Photorhabdus; species Photorhabdus sp. RM71S. The sequence goes on from NZ_JBHFKV010000034.1 coordinate 33,354, forward strand.
TAATGCATCGACCTGATAATGTTCAATCTGTTTAATCAGCCAGCGCAGAAAATGTTGATGTTCAGCAGCCCGGCTTTTTGTAAAAAAATATTGGCCAAGATGCCAGTCCGAAGTGTGAATAATACGCATATTTTCGCCGTCATTGGTTAAAGTGAAGCATGATTATAATCGCTATATTCTGGATGTCGCTTTTAAATCTGATTTCGTGAATATATCTTCGAGCGGCTTCGCATTCATTATGAAATATGACAATTGTTAAATTAATTATTGCGAAATCGATTGCAGATAGAGGATAACCAAGGCAGGATTTCATAAATTTGTCATAAAACTGACGCATAATGCTTTTTCAAACTAAGTAGCGTTTATCTCAATATATTAACGGGATTAATCATGGCAAGACGTATTCTGGTAGTTGAAGATGAAGCTCCGATTCGTGAGATGGTCTGTTTTGTTCTGGAAAAAAACGGGTACCAGCCGGTAGAAGCAGAGGATTATGATTCTGCGTTGGCATGTTTATCTGAACCATATCCTGATTTAGTGTTATTGGATTGGATGCTCCCCGGTGGTTCTGGTTTGCAGATAATTAAGCAGATGAAACGGAATAATAATATTCGCGATATTCCGGTGATGATGTTGACTGCCCGTGGTGAAGAGGAAGATCGGGTGCGTGGCCTCGAAGTTGGGGCAGATGACTATATCACTAAGCCTTTCTCTCCTAAAGAGCTGGTTGCCAGAGTTAAAGCGGTATTACGGCGTATTTCACCGATGGTCATGGAAGATATCATCGAAATGGATGGTTTGGTTTTGGATTCAACGTCCCATCGGGTGACCAGCCAGGATAAAGCACTGGATATGGGGCCGACGGAATTTAAATTACTGCACTTTTTTATGACTCACCCTGAGCGAGTCTATAGCCGTGAACAGTTGCTTAATTATGTTTGGGGAGCAAATGTTTATGTTGAAGATAGAACTGTTGATGTTCATATTCGCCGTTTACGTAAAGTATTAGAGATTGGCGGCCATGATAAAATGGTGCAGACCGTTCGTGGTACGGGCTATCGTTTTTCTACCCGTTACTAAGTCTACGCACCGGAGAATCTAATGTGTTAGAACGTTTATCTTGGAAAAAACTGGTTTCAGAACTGTTTCTCTTTTGTTTGCCTGCGGTAATTCTGTCGATATTTATTGGTCATTTGTCCTGGTGTTTATTTGTTTCGGTATTTTTGGTGCTGATATGGCATGGTTATAACTTGCTGAAACTTTCGAATTGGCTATGGTTGGATCGCAGTATGTTGCCACCGTCGGGGAGAGGAGGGTGGGAGCCAATTTTCTATGGTATTCACCAGATGCAGCAACGGAATCGAAAGCGGCGTCGTGAGCTGGCGCTGTTGATCAAACGGTTTCGTAGCGGGGCGGAATCATTACCCGATGCTATTGTGATGATGACAACGGAAGGTAATATTTTCTGGTGTAATCGTTTAGCACAACATTTACTCGGTTTTCGTTGGCCTGAAGACAACGGACAGCATATTTTTAATTTACTTCGCTACCCTGATTTTAGCCGATATATCCTTTCCAGGGATTTTTCGCGCCCTTTATCCATTGAATTAAATAATGGGTTCGCTGTTGAGTTCCGGGTGATGCCTTATTCTGAGGGGCAATTCTTAATGGTTGCCAGAGATGTGACTCAGAAGCGAACATTGGAAAATGCCCGTCGTGACTTTTTTGCCAATGTTAGTCATGAAATGCGTACCCCTCTAACCGTCTTGCAGGGTTATTTGGAAGTGATGCAGGATCAGGCAGAGGATAGTTCGCTAAATAAGAAAGCGCTGAATACGATGCAGGAGCAAACCCGGAGGCTGGACGGTTTGGTGAAACAATTGTTGCAACTGTCTAAAATTGAAGTCGCTCCCCAAATTGATATGAATAATGAAGTCGTTGATGTGCCTTTGATGCTTAAAGTATTGCGTCAGGAAGCCACTGCGCTAGGTAGTGAATGTTATAAGATTAATTTTGATATTGGTGAAGGCTTAAAAGTGTTCGGTAATGAAGAGCTGCTTCGCAGTGCAATGTCGAATTTGGTTTATAACGCGGTTAACCATACTCCTAAAGGGACTCAAATTGATATCAGTTGGAAAAAGAATTCCCATGGTGCTGAATTTACAGTGAAAGATAATGGGCAAGGTATCAGCGCTGAACATCTACCTCGTTTGACCGAACGTTTTTATCGAGTAGATAAAGCGCGTTCCAGACAAACTGGAGGAAGTGGTCTCGGTCTTGCGATTGTTAAACATGCCTTACATCATCACCATTCTCATCTTAAAGTTTCCAGCGAAATAGGCAAAGGAACGATCTTTAGTTTTACTTTACCGGCAGGATTGATTGTACCTGTCAAAATAACCAGCAGAAGAGATAGGAATAGTTTGATTAACAGTAATAATTAATCTTCGTAATTGATTATTATTTTTTCAGGTTAAAAAAAACGCAAATCATATAGTGTTTATTCAATGATAGCTAACAGCAATCACTAGTTTTGAAAAAGAGTGCGGCATATACTTCTGCATTCTGGTTTATCTATTGCCTTCTGGCGCTATAAAAGTTTTACTTGTGGGCAGTTGTTGGCGATTCTATCTATCATGACCACTATAATCTGTCTTCAACAGATACCTGGTGAATATTATTTTGATAATAAATCGTTAAATTAGGGTTCAATATTGTCAATATGGGCTTAACTATTGATGATATTTATATTATTCAGGCCATTAAATATGGTAACAAAACATTAATAATCATTATGACACATCGTTTATCATCTAAGGATATTTGGGCATTAGGGTTTATGACTTTTGCTCTGTTTGTCGGGGCGGGAAATATTATTTTTCCCCCTATGGTGGGGTTACAATCAGGTGAATATGTTTGGCTAGCAGCATTAGGCTTTCTAGCGACGGCGGTTGGTTTACCCGTCATTACAATCATCGCATTGGCAAAAGTTGGCGGTGGTATTGAAGAGCTGAGTTCACCTATTGGTAGAGTTGCTGGTTTGCTGCTTGCGACAGTTTGTTATTTGGCTGTTGGTCCTTTATTCGCTATCCCACGGACCGCAACTGTCTCTTTTGAAGTAGGCATTGCCCCGCTTACCAGTAACGGTGAGTTACCCCTGTTTATCTACAGTCTTATTTATTTTGTGTTGGTAATTGCTGTTTCTCTTTACCCAGGCCGTTTGCTTGATACTGTCGGGCATGTGTTAGCGCCTATCAAGATGTTGGCGCTAGGTATACTTGGTGTTGCTGCTTTACTTTGGCCTGCCGGTGATTCAATTCCAGCGATTGATGTTTATCAGCAAATCCCATTCTCCAGTGGTTTCGTCAATGGTTACCTGACAATGGATACGCTGGGTGCGATGGTTTTTGGGATTGTCATCGTTAACGCAGCGCGTTCAAGAGGCGTTGCCGCATCTTCATTATTGACCCGTTATGCGATGTGGGCAGGTTTTATTGCCGGCTTTGGTCTGATACTGGTTTATCTATCGCTGTTCAAATTAGGCGCTGGTAGTGGATCGTTAGTGCCTCATGCAGAAAATGGTGCGGTCATTTTGCATGCCTATGTTCATCATACTTTTGGTGGTGTCGGCAGTATTTTCCTGGCTGTGTTGATTTTTGTCGCCTGTATGGTGACTGCGGTTGGATTAACTTGTGCATGTGCTGAGTTTTTTAGCCGTTATCTGCCCCTGTCTTATCGTTCACTGGTTTTGATCCTTGGAGGATTCTCCATGTTGACTTCTAACCTTGGTTTGAGTCATTTGATTAAGATTTCTATACCGGTACTGACAGCTATTTATCCACCTTGTATCGTTCTGATTGTGTTGAGTTTTACGCTGTGCTGGTGGCACAATTTTACCCGTATTTTAGCTCCGGTAATGTTAATTAGTCTGATGTTTGGTATTTTGGATGCGATTAAGTCATCTGAAGCACTGGTTTATTTGTTGCCAAATTGGGCAACACGTTTACCACTGGCGGATCAAGGGTTGGCTTGGTTAGCACCATCCCTGTTGGTTTTAGTTGTGGCTGGTATTTATGACCGCGTTTTAGGGCGCTCTGGTACCCGCGAGACTCAAATGCATCAGTGATGATGTTTGTTTCTCTGACTGTTTGCCATCGTCAGATGTTCAGGGAGAGTATGGGATGGGGTTCCTGAAAAAAGGATATCCCATCCCGATATTGCCTACACAGATTAGCTATTTTTTTAGTTGTTGGTCATTAGTAACCAATGGCTGCACCGGCCGGGCGTCGGACATCATTGGCGCCATAAAAATGGTTTTCACGCACTTGACCAGATACGGCTGCATCATTGCCGGAAGAATTAGCAGCAGCGTCAGCGGTTTTAGGTAAACCAACCATAATCACTTCAGCAGCGCCCCATGGTATCTGCTCCACCATTTTATATCCCATTTTTTCTAGCAAATTCAACGAGTCTTTAGAAATACCACGTTGTTCATAATAAACTTCATCGGGTAACCATTGGTGATGAATACGGGGGCTATTGACCGCTTCTTGAGGAGACATACCGTGATCAATAATGTTTAAGGCGGTTTGCAGGGTAATAGAGATAATACGGGAGCCGCCGGGTGAGCCCAGAACAAGGAATGTCTTATTGTCTTTTGTGACAAGTGTCGGGCTCATTGAGGATAATGGGCGCTTACCGGGGGCAATAGAGTTAGTCGCACCTTGAACGAGACCATAAAGATTCTTTTCACCAATTTTAGTGGTGAAATCATCCATCTCATCATTGAGGAAGAAACCTGTTCCGGGGGCGATGACGACAGCACCAAAAAGTCCATTGATAGTATAGGTAGTTGAAACTGCATTACCTTCTTTGTCGACAATGGAGTAGTGTGTGGTTTCTGGTTTCTCGTGGGGTCCAATACCCGGCTGAACATTCTCCGATAATGTTGCTTTACCTGGTTCTATTTTTTTACGTAAAGATTCAGCATAGTGTTTACTCAGTAAGCGATCGATTGGATTTTTAATAAATTCTGGATCACCAAGGTAAGTATTTCTGTCCATGTAGGCATGGCGCATGGCTTCTGTCAATGTGTGAATATAATTAGCCGAGTTGAATCCCATTTCTTTGAGGTTATAACCTTCCAAAATATTCAGAATTTCACACATGGTTACTCCGCCTGAACTCGGTGGCGGGGAAGAGATAAATTTATAACCGCGATAGTGACAGGTGACGGGGGTTGTTTCTGAAATTTTATAATTGGCAAAATCGGCTTCGGTAATAATGCCGCCGGATTTTTTAGCGGCTTCGGCGACCAGTTTAGGAATATTTCCGTGATGAAAAGCTTCTTGCCCTTTTTTAGCAATTAACTCTAACGTATTTGCCAGATCGGTTTGTATTAATCTATCTCCCGGTTGATAAGGAGAGCCATCTTTGCGTAGGAAGATACGAGCTGCTTCTGGATCTTTGCGGAAACGCTTGATTGTGGTGTCCAGAATATCGGTATCTGCACGGGTCAGTATAAAGCCTTCTCGTGCCAGCTTAATTGCAGGTGCCATGACTTGTTCACGGCTCAATTTGCCATATTTTTTTAGGGTGCTGTCTAACCCCATCACGGTTCCGGGCACACCGGCCGCTCGGTAGCCATATAAACTGGCTCCTTTAATAACATTACCTTCTTTATCCAGATACATATCGGCACTTGCTGCACTTGGCGCGGTTTCGCGGAAGTTAATAAAAGTATCGGTACCATCGGCTAAATGAATTGTCATAAAGCCACCACCACCGATATTGCCACAACATGGATTGACAACGGCTTGGGCATAGCCAACAGCAACCGCTGCATCAACCGCATTTCCACCCATTTTGAGGATATCCACACCAATTTGTGAAGCAAGATGTTGGGCTGAAACGACCATACCATTTTTGGCTTCAACAGCCGGTTCCGAAGCGGCATAAAGGTGGGACGAGACGAGCAGGGATATTATTGCCAGCGGTGTTTTCCATGTTTTCAACATATTGTAAGCTCCTGTCTTTTGGCGAGGTTATTTTTGTCGGTGTAATGACTTGTTTTATTTACACGGATTTTAATGTTAAACAATTGTAAATTTAATTGTAAGTGGTGATAGTTATCGGGAATAGGGGGTTTTTGTGCGCAAGGTGGCAAAACGAGGAATTTCAGTGAAAAAAAACCAGCCGGAATAATCGGCTGGCCTAATTATGGGTAATATCTAAGGTTATAGTTTAGCAGCGTTTTGAGATAGGTATTTAGCTACGCCATCTGGAGAAGCGCTCATGCCCTCTTTACCTTTTTCCCATTGTGCAGGGCAGACATCGCCGTGCTCTTCATGGAATTGCAGTGCGTCAACCATACGCAGCATTTCGTCAATGTTACGGCCCAGAGGCAGATCGTTAACGACTTGATGACGAACTACGCCGTTTTTGTCGATCAGGAAAGAGCCGCGCAGAGCGACACCCGCTTCTGGGTGCTCAATGCCGTAGGATTTTTGAATCTCGCGTTTAGTATCAGCAACCATTGCATATTTAACTTCGCCAATACCACCTTGATCGACAGGAGTTTTACGCCATGCGTTGTGGACGAATTCAGAATCAAAAGAAACACCTATAACTTCAACACCGCGCTTTTTGAACTCTTCGTAGCGGTGGTCAAATGCGATCAGCTCAGAAGGGCATACGAAAGTAAAGTCCATCGGCCAGAAAAAGATAACGGCAGGTTTACCGTTCAGGTGTTTTTTCAGGTTGAAATTCCCAACTATTTCGCCGTTGCCGAGGACTGCTGCTGCTGTAAAGTCAGGGGCTTGACGAGTTACCAGAACCATGAGTTACTCCTGTAGTTTTACGAGGTTTATGTAAAAATTGGATATAGAATAAAGAATTAGCGTACACCAATAAAGGATAAAATACTAATCTTTGCAATAGATTTTACCTATTAATACTTTATTTTTATTTTCTTTACCTTAATAAGATAGAGGATTTTGGTTGTATGAACTTTTTTGAATAATTGAGAGTAGCCGCGGTGTATCTATGACATCCTTAGCAAGAACCTCCGTAAATCCGTCATAAAGACGGTTGCGGCCTGAGAAGTGGGAAGCCTCGCCGTTTTTTACGGCGGGGAGCAGTCACTAGTGTCAGCAGTTATTCTTTTACTTTTTTAAGAAGTGGCAATGATAAAGCGCTGGCAGTAGCCTTTATGGTGAAATTTTTATTAAACGGCAAAGAGGCGGTCAGTAAGGTGGACTATAAACGCCGTGAGCCGCTTATTTGGTGGAGTAAAGATAAAACCCGCCGACTTAGAAGCTCAAATTCCGTTGATTCTGGCCGAATTGGATCGCCTGGGTCCCCCTGATGAAGATCTTTCCGAATGAAAGCTAGCGTTAAAAAATAATTTCCTACTATTCATCTTATTCCAGCCAAATGGCTGGCACGCTGGGAAAAAGGAATTCTGACTGTACCACCGGATATCAAGGATGAAAAAATCATTAAACATGCGAAAGTGCCGTATTGCCTGAATGATTTCTTTCTATCCGCATTTACGATTTATTCACAAGCATAGTTGTAATAATAACGCTTATTGAGGCGAACAATAAAAATCCTTATTTTCCGCTTTTTCCATCATATAAGGATAAAATTGCCAGAATAGTGCTTCAAAGTCAGCGTAATGTTGTTCTATATCCTGAAATGATCCAGATAAAGCTGATAATCTGGGATGTCTTCGAGCCATACCTGTTAATACATCTGCAATAAATGCAAGATCTGCATAGCGGATCAGCCAGTTTTGCGGCCATAAAAATTCATTCAGTTCCTGAAATTTTTCGGGAGTGTAATAAAGATGAGGTTCAATCTGGTTGCGAGCATGGTGAATAAATGCCGGTAATGAGTAGGTGGGAACCAGTTTATCCCAATTCAAGGAGAGGAAGTGATCCCAGATAATATCTAAAGTGATCGGCGCAACCCGTCGATATGGAGCGCTGAATAAGTGACGGGCTTGAATAACCAATGGATGGGTATCTGTTAATACATCAACACGCCGATGCATACGAATACCTGCAACCACATCAGCGCTGTATTGTCCCTCTGGATTACCGCGCACAAAATCTGCCATCAGATTTCCTAGTAGGGAGCTGTCAGCCAGAGTAGCTAAATGAAGGTGAGCGAGAAAATTCATTTGGTGATTATAATATAAATCCGCGAAGTTATGTGCTTATTTGTTGCACCCTTAGGGCCGCGGCACTAGACTAGTCCGCCTGTTTTTCTGAATGATTAAATATAATGCGTGTCTCCGATTTTACTTTTGAACTTCCCGACGAAATGATTGCTCATTACCCTCAACCGCAACGCAGTGGCTGCCGTTTGCTCTCGCTTGATGGTGAAACGGGGAAATTAACGCATGGTATTTTTACGGATGTTCTCGATAAGCTGAATGCCGGAGATTTGCTGGTTTTCAATAATACCCGCGTCATACCTGCGCGTATTTTCGGCCGAAAAGCCACGGGCGGTAAGTTGGAAGTGCTGGTTGAAAGGGTGCTGGATGATAAGCGGGTACTTGCACATGTGCGTGCTTCCAAAGCGCCAAAAGTGGGGACTGAATTGTTATTGGGTGACAATGAAAGTCTTAAAGCAACCATGTTGGCCCGCCATGATACCTTGTTCGAAATACGTTTTGATGATGAACGTGATGTGTTGTCCATTTTGGATGACATAGGTCATATGCCTTTGCCGCCTTATATTAATCGTCCTGATGAAGAGGCAGACCGTGAGTTGTACCAAACTGTATACAGCGAACGGCCCGGGGCGGTAGCTGCACCAACGGCCGGTCTTCATTTTGATGAGCCATTATTGGAAGCGCTGCGTAAAAAGGGCGTGGAAATGGTTTTTGTGACATTGCATGTTGGCGCCGGTACTTTCCAGCCTGTGCGGGTGGAGACCATTGAAGACCATATTATGCATGCTGAGTATGCAGAAGTGCCCCAGGATGTGGTTGATGCTGTGCTGGCATGTAAGGCGCGAGGTAATAAAGTTGTTGCCGTTGGCACAACGTCAGTTCGATCGCTGGAAAGTGCCGCAAAAGCCTGTCAGGATGGGTTAATTGCGCCATTTTTTAATGACACGCAAATTTTTATCTATCCGGGTTTTGAATATCAGGTTGTGGACGCGTTGATTACTAATTTCCATTTACCGGAATCGACACTTATTATGCTGGTTTCTGCGTTTGCGGGTTATAAAAATACGATGAATGCTTATAAAGAGGCAGTTGCAGAAAAATATCGTTTCTTTAGTTATGGTGATGCTATGTTTATTCGTCGTAATCCCTTCGCTTGCAAGGAAAAGATTTCTTAATGTAATAATTATGGCATTGACTGGAATATATTGTTGAATTTGTTGAAAATAGGGTTATGTGAATATCTCAGCTCAACGGTAAATTTCAACTTTGTCTGGTTTTAAACAACAGCATCGGACTGTTTATCTGATGCTTGGAGGTTAAGTGAAATTTGAATTACAAACTACCGACGGTCAAGCCCGTCGTGGTCGTCTGATTTTTGAGCGTGGCGTGGTAGAAACGCCAGCATTTATGCCAGTTGGGACTTATGGCACAGTAAAAGGAATGACACCGGAAGAAGTGAAAGAAACCGGTGCGCAGATCCTGCTTGGCAATACTTTCCATCTGTGGCTACGCCCAGGGCAGGAAATCATGAAGCTTCATGGTGATTTGCATGGATTTATGCAGTGGCATGGTCCAATCTTGACGGATTCAGGCGGTTTTCAGGTATTCAGCCTTGGCGCAATGCGTAAAATCAAAGAGGAAGGGGTACATTTCCGTAACCCAATTAATGGTACGCCGGTTTTCCTCAGCCCAGAAAAATCGATGGAAATCCAGTATGACTTGGGTTCTGATATTGTCATGATTTTTGATGAATGTACGCCATATCCTGCTGATTGGGATTATGCGAAACGTTCGATGGAGATGTCCTTACGTTGGGCTGCCCGTAGTCGCAAGCGTTTTGATGAGCTACAGAATAAAAACGCTTTGTTTGGTATTATTCAGGGAAGCATTTATGAAGATTTACGTGACATCTCAGTAAAAGGTCTGGTAGAGATTGGTTTTGATGGATACGCTGTAGGTGGTCTGGCGGTAGGGGAGCCTAAAGAGGATATGCACCGCATTCTTGAACATGTCTGTCCGCAAATCCCGCAAGACAAACCGCGTTATCTGATGGGGGTAGGAAAACCAGAGGATTTGGTGGAGGGGGTTCGTCGCGGCATTGATATGTTCGATTGTGTGATGCCAACCCGTAATGCCCGTAATGGTCATCTTTTTGTGACCGATGGTGTGATTAAAATCCGTAATGCCAAACATAAAGAGGATACTTCTCCACTGGATGAGCAGTGTGACTGTTATACTTGCCGAAATTATAGTCGGGCATATTTGCATCATCTTGACCGTTGTAACGAAATTCTCGGTGCAAGGCTGAATACTATCCATAATTTGCGGTATTATCAGCGCCTGATGGCTAAGATCCGTCAAGCCATCGAGGAAGGTAATCTTGAACAGTTTGTTGAAGATTTTTATCAACGGATTGGTAAACCCGTTCCGGCATTAAGTATTTGACTTAAGTAGTGATTGACTGGTTTCAGTGTGTATAGCATATTGCGGCTGGTTTTTGATTACTATTGAATTTGATAACAATGAGGGAAGTTTAATGAGTATTATTTCTGAAGCAGCAGCATCTGCTGGCGCACCGGCTCAGGGAAGCCCATATTCTTTGATCATCATGCTGGTTGTTTTCGGCTTGATCTTCTATTTCATGATCCTGCGTCCACAACAGAAACGTACTAAAGAACACAGAAAGCTGATGGATTCTATTTCCAAAGGTGATGAGGTGATGACCAATGGTGGTTTGATTGGTCGTGTCACTAAAGTTTCTGACACGGGTTATATCGTTGTAGCACTGAATGACACTACTGAAGTAACCATTAAACGTGATTTCGTCGCTGCCGTTTTACCGAAAGGTACAATGAAGGCTCTGTAATTTCTGATTTTCCCGAAGGGAACTGCCGTGCTAAACCGTTATCCTTTGTGGAAGTATCTGATGCTGATCGCTGCGATCCTCATCGGTTTGCTTTATGCACTTCCCAACCTTTATGGTGAGGATCCGGCTGTACAAATCACTGGCGCGCGAGGCATTGCCGCCAGTGAGCAAACGCTGGTCCAAGTCCATAATGTTTTAGAAAAAAATCAAATCGCGAGTAAATCTATTGCGCTGGAAAATGGTGCGATTCTTGCTCGTTTCAATAATTCCGATATTCAGCTTCGTGCCCGTGAAGTATTGATGTCCACATTAGGCGATCAGTACGTGGTGGCATTGAACCTGGCACCAGCAACACCAACTTGGTTAAGTAAGGTTGGTGCCGAACCAATGAAACTAGGCCTTGATCTGCGAGGTGGGGTGCACTTCCTGATGGAAGTGGATATGGAAACCGCATTAGGCAAACTGCAAGAGCAGAATACTGATGGCCTGCGCACTGATTTGCGTGAAAAAGGCATTCCTTATTCCACTGCCCGTAAAATTGATAATTACGGTGTAGAAATCCGCTTCCGTGATGAAAAAGCGCGGTCTGAGGCGGAAAACTATCTTACTGGCCGCCACCGTGATTTAGTTTTCAGTATTGGAAGCAATAATACTCTGAAAGCGGTGATGAGTGATGAACGTCAGCGCGAAGCCCGATCTTATGCGGTGCAGCAGAACATTACCATTCTACGTAATCGTGTTAATCAACTGGGTGTGGCTGAACCATTGGTTCAGCGTCAGGGCGCTGACCGTATCGTGGTTGAATTACCGGGTATTCAGGATACTGCTCGTGCAAAAGAGATTCTTGGTGCGACAGCGACGTTGGAATTCCGTCTGGTCAATACCGGTATTGACTCTACCGCAGCTACATCAGGCCGTGTGCCAGGTGATTCTGAGGTGAAGAGCACCCGTGATGGTAATCCGGTTGTGTTATATAAGCGTGTTATTCTGACCGGTGATCATATTACAGATTCAACCCCTGGTACCGATGAATACGGTAGTCCAGAGGTGAGTATTTCACTGGACAGTGCTGGTGGCTCCGCGATGTCTAATTTCACCAAGGACAATGTTGGTAAGCCAATGGCGACATTGTTTGTGGAATATAAAGACAGCGGTAAGAAAGATGCTAATGGTCGGGCGGTGTTAGTTAAACATGAAGAAGTGATTAACATTGCTAATATTCAGACTCGTCTGGGGAACAATTTCCGTATCACGGGTCTTTCCAACGCAACCGAAGCGCGTCAGTTATCCTTATTGTTGCGTGCGGGTGCTCTGATTGCGCCGATTCAGATTGTAGAAGAGCGTACCATTGGGCCAACCCTTGGTCTGCAAAACATAGAACAAGGCTTAGAAGCTTGTCTGTGGGGCTTAATTGCATCAATTCTGTTTATGGTGATTTACTATCGCAAATTCGGTGTGATTGCGAGCAGTGCGTTGTTGGCTAACCTGGTGCTGATTGTTGGTATCATGTCTCTGTTACCAGGGGCGACGTTAACCATGCCGGGGATCGCGGGTATTGTGCTAACGCTGGCTGTGGCGGTTGATGCGAACGTGCTGATCAACGAACGTATTAAAGAAGAGTTGAGTAATGGCCGGACAGTACAACAAGCGATACATGAAGGTTATAAAGGGGCTTTCTCCAGTATTATTGATGCTAATTTGACCACGTTGATTACCGCGGTCATTCTTTATGCTGTTGGTACCGGGTCAATTAAGGGCTTTGCGATAACAACGTCAATTGGTGTCGCGACTTCTATGTTCACCGCTATTGTAGGTACTAGAGGGATCGTCAACCTGCTATACGGCGGTAAGCGTATTAAGAAGCTGTCAATTTAAGGAGCACGTTGTGGCACAGGATTATACTGTTGAACAATTGAACTACGGTCGCAGAGTCTATGACTTTATGCGCTGGGACAACGTTGCTTTCGGAATTTCGTTGCTACTGTTGGTAGCTTCTGTTTTTGTGATGGCAACCCGCGGGTTTAACTGGGGACTCGATTTTACCGGTGGTACGGTAATCGAAATCAAACTCAGTCAATCTGCTGATTTGGATAAGATGCGTGATAACCTGGCAAAAGCGGGTTTTGAAGATCCTCTGTTGCAAAATTTCGGTAGTAGCCGTGATGTAATGGTGCGTATGCCACCAGTTACGGGTGCGGCTAATGAGGAGCTGGGTAAAAAGGTTATTAAAGTCATTAATGACACCATTGATAAAGATGCGAGTGTCAATCGTATTGAAATTGTTGGGCCGAGTGTCGGGGCTGAGCTCGCCCAAGATGGTGCAATGGCGTTGCTGGCGGCGCTTATCTGTATCTTGATTTATGTTGGATTCCGTTTTGAATGGCGTTTAGCATTGGGTGCGGTTCTTGCGCTTGCCCATGATGTCATCATCACGCTAGGGGTTCTGTCATTGTTCCATATCGAGATTGATCTGACCATTGTGGCATCGCTGATGTCGGTTATTGGTTACTCATTGAATGACAGTATCGTGGTTTCTGACCGTATCCGTGAGAATTTCCGTAAGATCCGTCGTGGTACGTCGTATGAAATTATGAACGTCTCTCTGACGCAAACATTGAGCCGTACAATCATGACATCGGCAACAACTTTACTGGTGGTGCTGATGTTGTATATTTTCGGTGGCGCGATGTTGAAGGGCTTCTCACTAGCGATGTTAATTGGTGTTTCTATCGGTACGGTATCTTCTATCTATGTTGCTTCCGCTTTAGCGTTGAAACTGGGTATGAAGCGTGAACACATGATCCAGCAAAAGGTTGAGAAGGAAGGGGCTGATCAGCCATCTTTATTGCCTTAATTATTCTGCCTTGATGCTGTTCAAACACCCTGTGAGTATCCGGCTGACAGGGTGTTTTTTATTCAGATTAAGGATAAACTGTAAATTTAGTTCGGATTAACCATCAGGAAACGATATGCATTGCCCATTTTGTGCTGCTGTTGATACCAAAGTGATTGACTCTCGTTTGGTCGGGGATGGCTCGCAGGTGCGCCGGCGGCGCCAGTGTCTTGAGTGTCATGAACGATTCACCACTTTTGAAATGGCTGAGCTGGTTATGCCTAGAGTAATAAAAAGTGACGATATCCGAGAGCCGTTCGATGAAGAAAAATTGCGCCGTGGTATGCAAAAAGCACTGGAAAAGCGCCCGGTCAGTTCTGATGATGTAGAAATGGCGATTAGCTATATTAAATCTCAGTTACGTGCTACCGGTGAGCGGGAAGTTCCATCCAAAATGATTGGTAATCTGGTCATGGATGAATTGAAGAAGTTGGATAAAGTCGCCTATATCCGTTTTGCTTCTGTCTATCGCAGCTTTGAAGATATTCGTGAATTTGGCGAAGAGATTGCTAAATTACAAGGTTGAGCCAGTGAATAACGATAAAAAATATATGGCGCGCGCTTTGGAATTGGCGCGTCAAGGGCGCTTTACCACGCCACCTAATCCTAACGTTGGTTGTGTAATTGTGCGTGATGGACAAATTGTTGGGGAAGGTTTTCATTTACGTTCTGGTGAGCCACATGCGGAGGCTCACGCTTTACGGATAGCCGGAGATAAAGCTAAAGGCGCAACTGTTTATGTCACGCTTGAACCATGCAGCCATCACGGTAAAACACCGCCTTGTGCCGATGCGTTGATTGCGGCTGGCGTTAGCCGTGTGGTTGCGGCGATGCAGGATCCCAATCCACAGGTAGCAGGAAGGGGGCTTTATAAGCTGCAACAGGCTGGTATTGCAGTAGAACATGGACTGATGATGGAAGAAGCTGAATCTCTCAACCGGGGGTTTTTGAAGCGGATGCGTACCGGGTTTCCATATATTCAGTTGAAGATGGCTTCTTCTCTTGATGGCCGAACGGCATTAGCTTCTGGCGAAAGTAAATGGATTACATCACCTCAAGCTCGCGATGATGTACAAAAATTCCGTGCTCAATGTAGCGCGATTCTGAGTTCCAGTAGCACGGTTTTAGCTGATGATCCTCACTTGACAGTTCGTTGGCGTGAATTGGACGCAGAAACCCAGGCGGTTTATCCCGAGGAAAATCTTTGTCAACCGGTACGTGTTATTGTTGACAGTCAGAATCGTGTTGGCCCTCAGCATCAGGTCATACAGCAGCCTGGTTATTGTTGGCTGGCTCGCACTAAAGCAGATGAACATGACTTATCTGAAAATGTAGAACAGATACTGTTACCTGCTCATGGTATTGGGGTAGATTTGGTGTCATTGATGATGCAGTTGGGTAAGCGTCAGATCAACACAGTCTGGACTGAGTGTGGGGCATTGCTGGCGGGGGCATTGCTAACTTTAGGGTTGGTGGATGAATTGGTTCTTTATGTTGCGCCAAAAGTGCTAGGTGATACAGCTTGTGGTTTGTTCACTATTCCTGAACTCAAAAATCTGGCAGAGGCGCCGGAATTTGACATTTTTGATGTACAGCAGGTGGGGTCTGATCTTCGTCTGCGTCTGCGGCCTGTATACTGACTGAATATGTGAGTGTGGGTTGGTTTGCCTGTTTTTATGCTCTGTTGCTAAATCGGCAGGCGCAGCTAACGAAAGAATATGATAGAATCCGCCCCCCTGCGGATATGAACAGATGGAAGGAAGGCTATGAACGTAATCAAAGGTGGTGTTGCAGCTCCACAAGCTCGTGTGGCGATTGCCATTGCACGTTTTAACAACTTCATTAATGACAGTCTGTTAGGCGGAGCGGTGGATGCGCTTGAGCGTATCGGTCAGGTTGCCTCAGAGAATATCACTGTTGTCTGGGTTCCTGGTGCTTACGAGTTGCCATTGGCAGTGAAGACATTGGTCGAAACTCAAAAATATGACGCTGTTGTCGCGCTAGGTACAGTTATCCGTGGTGGTACCGCTCATTTTGAATACGTTGCTGGTGAATGCAGTTCTGGTCTGTCTAGTGTAGCGATGACTAGTGAAATTCCAGTAGCGTTTGGTGTTCTGACCACAGAAAGCATTGAACAGGCGATTGAGCGCGCTGGAACCAAAGCGGGTAATAAAGGTGCAGAAGCTGCATTAACCGCACTGGAAATGGTCAATGTAATTAATGCCATTAAAGGCTGATTTTAGTTTTAATTAAGGGGAATCTTGTGAAACCTGCTGCTCGTCGTCGTGCTCGTGAGTGCGCTGTTCAGGCTATATATTCATGGCAATTATCTGGCAATAGCATTGCTGATGTTGAATTACAGTTTCTGTCGGAGCAGGACGTCACTGGTGTTGACGTAACCTATTTTCGTGAATTGCTGTCAGGAGTAGCTGTAAATGCGGCTAAGCTGGATGCTTTGATGGCCCCTTATCTTTCCCGTCAGCTCGAAGAGTTAGGTCAGGTAGAAAAAGCCATTTTGCGTGTTGCTATGTTTGAACTAAGTTATCGTGATGATGTCCCTTATAAAGTGGCTATTAACGAAGCTATCGAATTGGCAAAAGTCTTCGGTGCTGAAGATAGCCATAAGTTCGTAAACGGGGTACTGGATAAATCTGGCCCGGCAGTACGCAGAAAAAGATAAGCTACTGCTTGTCGGGTTTTTCCCACCGTAGACGATGATTTGTAAGGCCGGGATACCGGCCTTATGTTCATGATCATCAGTAACTTTTTGGGATTCTATTATGGCATGTGGCGAATTTGACCTCATTGCGCGTTATTTTGATCGTCGGGAGATTAGCCGGCGTGATGTAAATCTAGGTATTGGTGATGATTGTGCACTGATGACACTAGCCGATAAACAACAATTGGCGGTTAGTACGGATACCTTGGTTTCAGGCGTACATTTTTTACCTGATATTTCCCCTGAAGATTTAGCTTACAAATCTCTTGCTGTGAATCTGAGTGATCTGGCCGCAGTCGGCGCTGATCCTGCTTGGCTTTCATTGGCGTTAACATTACCGGAAGTGGATGAACGCTGGCTGGGTGGTTTCAGTGATAGTCTGTTTGAACAGTTGCGTTATTATGGTATGCAGCTTATTGGTGGTGACACTACCCGCGGTCCGATGAGTCTGACGTTGACGATTCATGGTTTGGTTCCCGCAGGCAGGGCGTTACGGCGTACTAGCGCAAAAAATGGTGATTGGATTTATGTGAGTGGATCGTTGGGTGATAGTGCGGCGGGTTTGGCTCTGTTACAAAACCGTCTACAAATTTCTGATCCGATATCCCACAACTGGTTGGTTCAGCGTCATCTCAGGCCGCAACCTCGTATTTTACAAGGGCAAGCACTACGTGGCTTGGCAACATCAGCTATCGATTTGTCTGATGGTTTGATTTCCGATTTAGGTCACATTCTGAAAGCCAGCCGATGTGGAGCCAGAATAAATCTGGATGCGCTTCCTTACTCTGATGCAATGAAACAGTACGTTGAACCGCAACAAGCTTTGATGTGGGCTTTGAGTGGTGGGGAGGACTATGAGTTGTGTTTTACCGTCCCGGAGAGGAATCGTGGTGCGTTGGAAATTGCGTTAGCGCATACTGGTGCTGGTTTTAGCTGTGTTGGACAGATTATGGCGGAATCGGAGGGAGTTCGTTATTACAGCAATAATAAAGAGATTAAATTAGATCTAAAAGGGTTCGATCACTTTATTACCGAGGAAGCACATGGATAAGGCAAAGCGTCGTTTACGGATGAGTAATCCCTGGCATCTATTAGCGACAGGTTTTGGTAGTGGGCTGTCGCCGGTTGTGCCGGGAACAATGGGATCGGCGGCGGCTATTCCATTCTGGTTATTACTGATCCAGTTTCCGGAATGGATTTGCTGGTTGGTTATTATTGTCGGGATGTTTTTCGGCATAATGATTTGTCAGCGTACTTCTGATGATATGAAAGTTCATGACCACGGTAGTATTGTCTGGGATGAATTTATCGGTATGTGGATCACATTGATGGCAATTCCTGTGGTTAACTGGCAGTGGGTTTTGGCCGGTTTTATGGTGTTTCGTATTCTCGATATGTGGAAACCGTGGCCAATTCGCTGGTTTGATCGCTATGTTCATGGCGGATTAGGCATCATGTTAGATGATATTATCGCTGCTGTATTTTCTTTCGTGATTGTTTGGTTATTGGCGTTTTATCAGATTTTGACTTTTTGAGGTGTGGTGTATTGATTGTTAAGCCTATTGAGATTGGCGCTGAGTTTAGTCTTGAGCAGTATTGTTGTAGATGGAAGGTCTAATGAAATCACTGCAATTTCCGAACTCCTGAACAGATTGTCATTGAAAGGCAATATCTCAACTCTGGATTCTATCGGATGTCAGCACAGTATGGTGCAGAATATGATTGGTCAGTGGACAGACTGTATATTGTCCCTTAAAGGATGACTCATTTTTGCTTTATATCTCAGCATTTTCTTCTTTAGGCTAAGATTGCCTAATATCAAAATTAAGACCACGATAGTACTACAAAAGTCAGCATGTACGAGGTATTAAATGGGCACTGAAACTTATGTTCGCACACGTATAGACCCTGCAATTAAGCAAGAGGCAATCGACGTTTTAGCCGATATTGGGATTAAAATGTCTGACTTTTTACGCATTGCTGTAACGATGGTGGCCGAAGAAAAGGCGCTACCTTTCGAGATCAAGAAAATCCCTAACAGAGTTACTGTTGAGGCTATGAATGAGGCGAGAAGCTCAATGAGTGCGCGTTTTAACGATGTGGATGATTTAATTCACGACATCGAAAAAGACTGCGGCAAGTAAGCGTGCTAGCCAGCCGAAACTTAAAATTTCTACCGAAATATTGACGGGAGAAAGATCTGAATAAGATCTTTTTTCTTATTACTAATGTTCTTGTTATCAGTAGAATCATTGTAAATAAGTAATCCACCATCATCAGTTCTATTCTGGTTGGTTGATCACTCTATATCAAATAATGCTCGGGGGAATCCATCATTATTAGGTAGCCCCATTGCTGTTAAATTGCATCCGGGTAGTTCTGGCTTGCTATCTATTAAATCTGCTACAGTGGATATCCATTTTGAACTTGGGCCGATCTCTTTAATCAAGAACCATAATATAGCAATCATGCCGCACATTCTTTCATAGGAATCATCAGTTAATCCTAAGTTATTAAAAAAAGGATGATTTGGTAGTGGCTTTAGTTTTGGTTCGTTAACTTTATTCCAAATCCGGGAGTGATGTGCGCATCGATTCCTAAGTACATTCATTGCACTTAGCCAGTTCTGTAATATTGGGCCATTTCCTGGGGGAATACCTAACCTAGCAAGAATATCATTCCTGTATTTATCTTTAAGCATAGCGTAATATTTCGACATTAGACCAAAGTCCCAAATTTCAATAACTACCCAAAATGGTATTCCTTTATATCGTCTTTCATGCCATTTGATAAAATCCTCTCGGCTTTTTGATATCTCTTTTGAATGTTTTTCTAGCCATTCATTTCTTGTGCTATTTCTACCATTTTTACGTAGTACTAAATAAGGTTTCATAATTACGCTACACGTGGTTTCCTTCAACCCATTGTTATGCATAGGGTTGTTAGTAGATAAGGTGTAGCACCATTTTGGAAAGTTATTTAGATGTTTTGGGTTGATAAATGAATCATCAAAATAGGCAAGAGGGCTATATTTGCCTATCTAATGAGCAATAACTGAACGGACAAAAACTTCTATGCGCTCTAAAGCATCTATTATTTGAAGCCTTAACCGTTTGTCGAATAGATAAAGATCATAAATTGCCTCAAATCTTACTCCGGGGCGAAAATTATCTGTGCGAATAGAGATATTATCAGTAGTATTACGAGGAATTCTGCATGGATACCAAAATCCTGACAATCGATAATAGCCAACTTGAGCTATTTTTCTAATAGCATGGTTACGATCAGTAATATTCATACCTCGAAATTGTAATAGATCGACTAGTTTGTCATATTATTTATGAACTTTGACTGGTTCAGTCATGGTGTTGCAATTCTCATAATTCGAATATAGGAAGGCCCAGCCATAACAATCATCTCATTAAGTAAGATTTAAGCCAAGGGGCCGGGCTCAGTTGTAGCTAATCTATACTAATTAAGAGATAAAAACAATGGTGTATTTATCGATTTTACCTATCAATGTTTGTCAATTTCTTGTATTTATCTGTAGTCATCCCTACTATATTTCAGAGGGATGAAAGAAGTATTGAGGAGAAGTTTTATATTGTAGCACTAACCTATGTACCGTATTGGAGTTCTTTATAATGTGATTGCGTGCTATATTGTTTTATAAAATACATTTTAGCTAATTGATAATCTGTTTTTTTACAGGCTCTGTTTTTGTTGTGTAAATATATTTACTCACAGAATTAAAGTGTTTATTTTACCTATTTACCTATTTACCTATTTACCTATTTACCTATTTACCTATTTACCTATTTACCTATTTACCTATTTACCTATTTACCTATTTACCTATTTACCTATTTACCTATTTACCT
>NZ_JBHFKV010000035.1:0-53508 GCF_042879355.1 Photorhabdus sp. RM71S
CAGCAAAGACACTTAGCTTGAACGAAGAGAAAGCCGCGTCATTTAGGCGCAGTCGGTAACATGCCCTTATAGGGCTAGAGCAAACCACCCGCTATGCGGGTGGTTATGATTAAATCCCATTCACCAAACGGAGCTTACTGCTATGTTAAGAACACCTCTTCCTCAGACTTTCCCACCAGAAACGCTCTCACTTGACGAGCGGTCGTTTTTGATATTACTGATGTGGTGATAAAAAATTGGCCTCGGCCACTTCCGCTAATAGGTCAGAAAAATTTATCTGAAATATCAATAGATGTGACATAAGTCTCAATTTTTCCCATTAAAAATTGATCCTCATTTGATGTAATATTACAGACAATTTCTTCAATAATGGATTGTGTTATGTTATTAATTGCTTTTCTTTTGTCGATATTTGTGATTTTTTTTATGCTATCTATGGTAGCTAATTATTTTATATTAGGAAGAAATTTAAAAAAACCATATTAGTGTCGTTATTAATGACTATTATTGCAATATTCAGCCATGTTTCTCCTATGATTATGTATCAATGGTTTTTTTAATTGTTTTTTTGTATAAGGTCACGCATTTAATGTGCGACCTTTGATGATGGATATTAATGCTATTGCTTTTCAATCAATGGCTTGACTTTTTTTTCATAAACATCTTTATCGACCTGGAAATTTACATTTTTTTCCACTCCCCTGTGATATCAAACGGAGTTCCATTAGGATTCCACTCTTTACCAATTAAATCTTTCATATCGTATGGGTCTGTAAATTCGTCATAAAATTTATAATTTATTACGCCAGATATATTATATTTATCGCCAATATTTTCAGCCTTAGTATCTTTCAAAGTTCCGCTTACTGTTGCACCTACAATAGCCCACAGAGGATCGACAACTTGTATTTTTGCTTCCTTAGCGAAATCATAATTATTTTCAAAATAAATTCGTTCGCCACTTTGAATTTGTGAAATATAACTTTGATATAAAAAAAGTTCTTCATGCGTCATACTCATAAAATTTCTGCTAGCTGCTTGAAGATCTTCGTCAGCTAGTTTTTTTGTTCATTAATAATGTGTTCTAGTTTATCTTTTTGCTCCTGATTTAAACCAGAAATACCATGACTCACGCCATGCGTTATCCGGGAGATGAGATGGTAGATCTTTACAGCCACCGGTGGGAAATAGAGCTGGGTTATCGCGAAATCAAACAGACTATGTTATATGTTACTGAACAAATTAACCCTGAGGAGTAAAAAGCCGGAACTGGTGGAGCAGGAGCTATGGGGCGCGTTATTGGCCGAATCAACTGAGCTTCTCAGAATCGTGCGGCATGGTAATGAGAATGCTGATGATGTTACAGGGTGCTTCGCCGGGCAGAATCCCAGAACTGATGCGAGGTCTGGAAAGTATAGCGTAGTCACTGAAGTTGCCGACAAGGAGGGAAAGGGCCTTCCCGAGAGTGGTAAAGGAAAGGCCATATAAGTACAGAAAGGCTCAGAAAAACAGCCAGTCAGTTGCTTAACTGACTGACATTACCCCATGCGGGGCATTTTTAATCATCGGCATGAAGACTTGCTAATAATGGATGAGAAATCACGACATTACAGCACTATTGCTATTAACGAGATCACTCTTCACGACATTACTCTCGCGCTTCAAAGTGAGCATTAATCCTTCACGACGAACCTGTGCGGCCTCTTCTGGTTTACGCAGTTTATCCAATGCGTCTGCTAACCATGCATAATCATGTGCATCAGGACGTTGGGCTAATGCGGTTTTAAAGTCTTTTACTGCTTTTTCCCATTCTCCGTGACGCACAGCAACTTGTCCGAGCGTACTGTTTAGCAAGGGAGTTGAACCATGTTGTTTTAACTGATGATCCAATGCGTTTTGTATCGGCTTTGGATCTTCGCTTTTTAAGCGTGGGATCAATAAGAGTAAACGTTCGTCATATTGACGTTTTAAACTTTCCAGGATGATCTTTTGTGCAGTTTCATGGTCATCACATTCAATTAAGTGTTCAGATATTGCAACTTGTAAAGCCACATCATGGCGAATTTTTCGGCTTTGATCGTGCCACCAACGTTTTAAGCCTTCGCTGCCTTGTTCTGCCATGTACTGATTCATCAGACCGATATAGGCTTGCTGGCGCAATTTGTGAATTTGTAACTCATCATGTAGATGGATTTTTTCCATTACCGGTAGTATATCAATCAGTGACTGGTAAGCTCCTGACTTCATATAAGCCTGTTCAGCCAAGCGTAAGACTTCTGGATGACGTGAAGCTTGATTTAATAGCTTGTCTACACCATGACGGGCTGCGTGAATTTCACCTTGCGTGAGTTGAATACGTACACGGGTAATATCCACAGGCAACTGGTTATTATCTGCGACTTCTGCCGCGCGTTGTAAATATTGATTGGTACGAAATTCATCTCCGCGTTGTTGGGCTGCTTCAGCCGCCAGTAAGTAGTTGACCACAGGTTGTTCTGCATGGTCAGCGTTACGGGTCAGTAATTGCTCAACTTGTTTGAAGTCGCCTTCTGCCAGTTTGATCAGCGCTGCTTTTGTTTGAGCATGGGCACGGCTGCGCTTGCGTCCAAGGAACCAGCCACGGGTACGTGAGCCTGTGCGTATAACTCTGCGGTAGCACCAGCCAAGGAGGCAGAGTGCCAGTTGTAAAAGAACAAATATAATAAACAGGCCGGTAACACTGGTTTCAATGTTGTAATTGTCAGTTTGAATCAGAACATATCCCTGATGGCCGGCAACGATTGGGCCAAGCACAATACCAACAATGAGTACCACAAACAGTAATAGAACTTTCAGCATAACTTAACCCTCCTGATTGGTTTCAGAAGATTGGGAAAGTAGGCTGCGAACCCGGGTTTGCATCAGTTTTTCCAGTAAAGGCTGGCTTGAAAGGTGGTCTGGCGCAGTGATGGAAACAGGTTGCTGGCTTAATGAATCAATTTCTTCCAAGAATGCTTTGGTATTGGGATCATTGATATCAAAGTAAGCTCTAACCCAAGTTGAAACCGTTTCTAATGATTGTTTAAAAACTTCACCTTGATGACGCGGTATTGCTTGGGCGGCAATCAACAGACGGGCTCGGATATTCTCTCGTAGATAGATATCTTGATTTGGTGCCAGTAATGGCTCTGCTGCGGTATCCCGGCGACGGATGGTAATGAAATTATCCATGAAACTCTTCCAGCTTTTGCTCAGATTCTGGCGCCATTCAGATAATGTACCGGTTAATTCATCATTATCTTCGTCCATTGGCGAACCATCGGTTGTATTGTCAGCCAGACGCAGGTTATCTACTTGGTTAGAAAGCTGATTAACTCGCAGGATAATGCCGTCAAAATCAATCTGACTAATGGCAGATAATGTACTGATGTCTTGTGTAATTGCACGACGGATTTCAATCAGGCTTGGATCATTCATTTCAGAGAGACTGGTATCTGCATTTTTCAGCAGAGCAGCGGCGGTGACTACATCTTGATCATTCCATAATTTCCGGCCTGCCATTTTGACCAGAAAATCAGCTTGTGCCAGTAGCCAGCTTTTTACATCAGAGCTGGATAACGCAGAGATTTTGGCTTGTAACTCTTGTAGGCTATTATCTAGCTGATCATTTTGTGCGGCGAAATGGCTTAAAGTCTGTGATTGTTCTTTAAACAGCGCTTCAATATGCTGTTTATCCTGTGATTGCTGTTGTTTCAGTGATTCCAGTTGTTGGCGTAGCTCATGGTTCTCTGCTCTCAATAAATGGCTTTGTTGCTGTCCGTAATAATAAAGACCGCCACCGATTGCCAGCATGATTGCAATAGCAATAATGTTTTTTAGCGTACCAGAACGTTCTTGCTTTTGAGGCGCGGTTTCGAGCTGTTGCAAGTTTTCAACCGTAGTTTTTGTTTGTTCAACTGTCTCGGCGGACTGTTTTTGCTCCGTCATAGTGGGCATCCCATGTCAGTTTATTCTAGTGCCTGAATTAAGGCATCGTTATCTGCACTTTTTGCAACTTTAACATCCTGCCAGCCCAAGTTCCGGGCGGTATGTGCAAGACGCTCGCTTACCACAATCAGGTGGCAATGCAATAACCACCTGTTTCGATCACTTTCAGGTATTAAGTTATATAATAGTTGCAGTATTTCGCCACTGGTTACAACTAAAGTTTGTACTCCATACTTTTGCCAGTGGACACTGAATTCTGCTGCCGGGTAGTCTACTGGCTCGCGGAAATAACATTCACAATAATTAACTGTGACGCCTCTTTCTGTCAGCGTCCGGGCAATAAGTTCACGTCCGCCATTTCCTCTGAGCAGCAAAGCTTGTTTATTTTCAACCTGATGTAGTGATGGTAATTTTAGCAAGATTTCGCTGGTCTCACCCTCTGATGACCAGATAACATTCATATCCGTTAGTTGATGAAAAGCCAGAGCGGTTGATCTGCCGATAGCATAATAAATCAGCTTGTTGGGCCATAAAAGATTAATTTTATTTAACTGAGAGTTTGCATAATAAACTGCATTTTTTGACAATAGAAATACCATATCACAGGTATTTAGATGGTTAAGCTTCTCAGCTAGCTGTGGCAGCTCTGAACCTGGGTGAATATTGATTAAAGGTGCGCTGAAAGCTGTTTTTCCCGCAGCCTGTAACTTTCTGACTAGTTCCTCTCCGGCAGGAGCAGGGCGAGTCACCAGAATACTCATGTGGAGGGATTTCCTCGATAAACTTTGGTTAGAATTTCCCGTGCTCCCCGTTCCAACAACTCTTCTGCCAATTCAACCCCTGCCTGGCAGGCATCTTTTGGGAAAGCCGTTCTCTCACCGCGAATAATAACGCTACCATCAGGTGCGCCAACTAATGCCCGTAACCAGATTTTCCCGTCCTGCCAGATAGCATAGCTACCTATTGGTACTTGGCAGCCTCCTTCCAGCCGGGTATTCATCGCACGTTCGGCAAGAACACAAACTTCTGTATCATAGTGGTTTAATGGTGCTAACAGAGTTTGTGTTTGTTGGTCGTCGAGGCGGCATTCAATTCCTACCGCGCCTTGACCAACGGCAGGTAATGATTGTTCTGCCGTCAATGGCGTACGGATACGCTCATGCAGTTTTAACCTTTTCAATCCTGCGACGGCGAGGATAATTGCATCATAGTGACCATTATCCAACTTGTTCAGACGGGTTCCAACATTGCCCCGAAGGTCACGGACAATCAGATCAGGACGGAATACACGGAGTTGACACTGGCGGCGTAAACTTGATGTGCCAACGATGCTGCCTGTTGGCAATTCATCAAGAGAGTGATATTTCACAGAGACGAAAGCATCACGTGGATCATCACGTTCACAAATAGTGACCAGACCTAGCCCCTCAGGAAAAGAGATCGGGACGTCTTTCATTGAATGGACGGCGATATCGGCTCGGCCTTCAAGTAGAGCTAATTCTAACTCTTTGACAAATAGCCCTTTTCCTCCAATTTTTGCTAGAGGCGTGTCCAGAATAACATCGCCCTGGGTTACCATCGGAACCAGTTGAACTTCCAAATCTGGGTGACATTGTTGTAGTTTTTGTTGAACATACAGCGCCTGCCACATGGCTAGAGGGCTTTGCCGGGTTGCGATACGGATGGTTTTAGTTGACATAGATGTTTGTATTTCTCAGGCTTTTCAGCCGTCATATAAATGAAAAACATAGCACTCGTTTTAACACTTCATCACTTTTTTTTCCAGCTAGGAGGCTGAGAAGAAGAGATGCCAGTTATGTTAAATCATAAAATAAATTTTAATTTTTAAATTATTTTGATATCTATAAAAATAGATTGATTTAATTATGAATTAACTTTTCAAGTAAATTATTTCTGTAATTAAAGAATTCCGAATGGAAAAAATCATTAATTAAAATATAGCCAACGGAGTCATTTTTATAGGGTTGATGATAACAAGGTATTACGCGCATTAACTTGAAAAAATGGGTAGAGAAAATTTCTTTCGTATAAGAAAGTATAAACGGTATGGGTTTTTTGATTATTCCCATATATAACAATGTATTATTTGATTTTCCGTACGATAAGGCATCGAATTCAATTGCTTTACTGACTTTACGGTTTATCGACAAGGTGTTAAATTGATCACGTTTCCGGTAATAAATTGGTAAAAATCATTCTAAATAATTCCATCGAGCTATAACAGCCGGAAACGGGGGATTTATCTGGGCACTGGAACTCAATCGGGCGAGACGTCTTGTACCTTTATATCGAAACACTGAAGCAGAGACTGGATGCGATAAACCAACTCAGGTTAGAACGCGCCTCTACCGCCATGAGTGCGGAATTTAAACAGGTATACAGTTTACTGCCAGTATTATTGCATTATCATCATCCGATGATGCCAGGTTACATTAACGGTAATGTTCCCTATGGCGTATGTTTTTTCGTGCATGATGAAGCACAAAAATCTTATCTTAATGATTTAGAAAATAAATTAGATCACTTCATAGAACAGCCTGCCAATGGTGAACTTCCTATTACCGGTATTTACTCAATGGGCAGTACTTCATCAATCGGGCAGAGCGGTTGTTCTGATTTGGATATCTGGGTATGTCATCAGTCATGGCTTGATAATGATGAGCGCCTTTTGCTGCAACGTAAGTGTACGCTTATTGAACAGTGGGCGGCAGCGCTTAGTATTGAAGTCAATTTTTTTCTTATTGATGAAAACCGCTTTCGCCATAATGCGAGTGGTAGCCTCGGTGGTGAGGACTGCGGTTCTACTCAGCATATTCTGTTACTTGATGAATTTTATCGTACCGCTGTACGTATGGCGGGTAAGCGTTTGTTATGGGAAATGGTGCCCGTAGAAGAAGAACGCCATTATGATGAATATGTTTTATCGCTTTATGCGCAAGGTGTTCTGACGCCAAATGAGTGGCTTGATCTCGGTGGATTGGGTGAACTATCTGCTGAAGAGTACTTTGGTGCTAGCTTATGGCAACTCTACAAAAGTATCGATTCCCCTTATAAAGCCGTATTAAAAAGCTTGTTACTGGAAGCCTATTCTTGGGAATATCCCAATGGTAAGTTACTGGCAATGGAGATGAAACAGCGCCTACATGCGGGTGAAATAGTTTCCTTTGGCCTTGATGCATACAGCATGATGCTTGAGCGTGTTACCCGTTATCTGATAGAAATTAATGATACGACCCGTTTAGATCTAATACGTCGATGTTTTTATTTAAAAGTTTGTGAAAAGCTCTCTCTAAATCAAGATGATAAAGGCTGCATTGGCTGGCGACGTCAGGTTTTGACCCAATTGGTCTATGAGTGGAAGTGGGATCCAGAACGGTTGAAAATTTTGGATAACCGCAACTCATGGAAAATTGAACAGGTTCGTGATGCGCATAATGAACTGCTCGATACCATGATGCAGAGCTATCGTAATCTTATCCGTTTTGCTCGCCGTAATAATCTGAGTGTCAGTGCCAGTCCACAGGATATTGGTGTGCTGACGCGTAAACTTTATGCTGCATTTGAAGCATTGCCAGGAAAAGTAACGCTGGTTAATCCGCAAATTTCGCCAGACCTATCAGAGAAAAATTTAACATTTATTTATGTCCCTCAAGGACGTGCAAACCGTAGCGGTTGGTATCTCTACAATCAGGCTCCGGCTATTGGATCGATCATTGGTCATCAACCTCTGGAATATAATCGTTATCTCAATAAACTGGTGTCGTGGACCTACTTTAACGGTTTATTAACAGAAAAATCGTGTATTCATATTCATCATGGCGAAACTCAATGTGATGAGCTGAAGCTGCATGAATTGATTAATGATATTTCTACTCATTTTCCCATCCGTCTGCCATCACCGACACCGAAAGCACTCTATAGCCCATGTGAAATTCGCCATTTGGCAATTATTGTCAATCTGGAAAAAGATCCGACCGCTGAATTCTCCAATCAGGTTGTACATTTTGATTTCCGTAAGCTTGATGTATTCAGTTTTGGTGAATCGCAACAGTGTTTGGTAGAAAGCATTGACTTACTTTATCGTAATTCATGGAATGAAGTGAGGACTTTACACTTTAGTGGTGGGCAATCTGTGCTGGAAGCGTTGAAGACCATATTGGGTAAAATGCATCAAGATGCTGCACCGCCAGCGGCTGTTGAAGTGTTCTGTTACAGCGAACATTTACGAGGGCTTATCCGAACCCGGATCCAGCAACTGGTATCTGAATGTATTGAATTACGTTTATCCAGCAATCGTCAGGACCCTGGTCGTTTTAAAGCATTACGTATTGCCGGCCAGACTTGGGGGCTGTTCTTTGAACGTCTTAACGTATCTGTGCAGAAATTGGAAAATGCCGTGGAATTCTATGGGGCAATTTCTAATAACAAATTGCATGGGTTGCCGGTGAAAATTAATACCAAAGAGACACATTTGCCTGCGGTGGTTGATGGCTTTGCCAGTGAGGGCATTATTCAATTTTTCTTCGAAAATACGCAAGATAATCAAGGTTTTAATATTTATATTCTGGATGAAACCAACCGGGTAGAAATTTATTCTCATTGTGAGGGAAGTAAGGAAGAATTGGTACGTGACGTCAGTCGGTTTTATTCTTCATCTCATGATCGGTTTACCTACGGATCAAGTTTTATCAACTTTAACTTGCCACAGTTTTATCAGATTGTGCAAATGAAAGGCCAGATTCAGGTGATTCCATTTAGTGAATCATCTTTTTCACATTTGTGTGTGGCTCATGATGGGGAAAATGAAGAGCAGCCAGAACCTTATCGTTTTGTGTCACATTACTGATTTACCCCGCGATGCGGGGTAGGTTCAATTATGGAAAACTGAACTGTTCGCCACTTTGTTCGCTGATGGCGTGTGCTAGCATGGTTAAAAAATTGTCACCATTGCGGTCACAAATCCACTGACTTTCTTTGTAGTCAAAATGATAACCACCGCCTTTGGTTGCCAACCAGATTTGATGGAAAGGTTCCTGGCGATTGATAATAATTTTGCTGTCATTATCAAAGCTCAGGGTCATGACGCCGCCATTGGTTTCACAGTCGATATCAGCATTGCCATCATAATTATCTAACTGCCCTTCGATATAAAGCATCAGTTGGTCAGCTAACTGGTGAAATTCACTGTCGTTCATCTTCATTTCCTATTTGCTTTTCGAGGTCTAACTGCGATTATAGAGAATATTGACGTATGAATTACAGGCATTAATGCAATGAAGAAAAAATTACGCGGATTTCTGGCTATCATAACCTTATTTGTACTTTCCGGCTGTGGACTGAAAGGTCCTCTCTATTTTCCTCCAGAACAACCATCGACAGAGAAGGCGACAACTGCGTCTCAGATTTCCCCAAATACTGGGCAGCAAGGGCAGAAAGTGGATAGCACCTCTCAGAAATAAGCGAGATAAGCCGATAGTCAGTAGCTACGGTTTACGGTGGAGCATTATATGCAGTTCTCCAAAATGCATGGTCTAGGTAATGACTTTATGGTCGTTGATGCTGTGACCCAAAATGTTTATTTCTCACCAGAATTGATCTGCCGTTTGGCAGATAGACATACTGGTGTGGGCTTCGATCAATTATTAATTGTTGAAGCACCTTATGATCCGGATATGGATTTTCACTATCGTATTTTTAATGCTGACGGCAGTGAAGTTGCGCAGTGTGGCAATGGAGCGCGTTGTTTTGCCCGTTTTGTCCGTCTTAAAGGATTAATTAATAAGCGTGATATTAAAGTCAGCACGCAATCGGGGCGGATGATGCTGAGCATCACCAATGATGATCAGGTTCGCGTTAATATGGGGGAACCTGAATTTGAGCCGCATCATGTACCATTTCGTGCGTTAAGGGCGGAAAAAACCTATATTTTACGGGTAGTAGAGAGAACCGTTCTTTGTGGGGTTGTCTCTATGGGGAATCCTCATTGTGTGATTCAAGTGTCAGATGTGGAAACGGCCGAAGTAGATATTTTAGGGCCAGCTTTGGAAAGCCACGAAAGATTTCCTGAACGGGCGAATATTGGTTTCATGCAAATTTTAAACCGTGGTCATATCCGCTTACGGGTTTATGAACGTGGCGTTGGGGAAACCCAAGCTTGTGGCAGTGGTGCTTGCGCTGCGGTGGCAATAGGCATTCAGCAGCAACTGCTCGACAATCATGTTCGGGTAGATTTGCCGGGAGGTTCACTGTTTATCTGTTGGGATGGGCCGGGAAAACCGCTCTATATGACGGGGCCGGCGATGCATGTTTATGATGGTACAATTCACCTGTAATCGAGTCTGTTTTGAGCTGCGGAGCATCAGAGATGGAGAAAAAAGAAGAGCAGTTAAGCATCAATGGCATACTTGATGATCAGACTGTTGTGGATTATTTGTTGGAAAACCCCAATTTCTTTATCCGTAATGCATGTGTCGTTGAACAGATGCGGATTCCTCACCCGGTAAGAGAAACGATTTCTTTGGTTGAATGGTATATGAGCCGTCAGAGAACGCGAATTGCTTATCTGGAAGAAGATATAACTCTGCTCATGGAGCAGGCCAGAGAGAATGAACAACTGTTTGAGCAGTTGCTTAAATTACTTGTTAATTTAGTTGCGGCAGAGAGTTTACAAGATATGCTTGGTCGGTTAAGTTCATGGGCTAAGAATATGGGACTAAATAGTGCCAGTATTCGTCTTTTCAATGATAAATGGCATATTGGTGCACCACTTAATGCGCCTGATTTAGCGCTTGCTCGCAATGCTTTTGAACCAATCCGTATTCAGCGTTTTGGTAATAAAAACCACTATCTCGGTATGCTAAATGGGCCGGAAATTCTATTGTTGTTGCCGCAAGTTCGGCATGTCGGTTCGGTTGCCGTCTCTCTACTGGGAACGAGGGGCGAATTGGGGATGGTGATATTTAATAGTCGAAATCATCAACATTATCAAGCCGGTATGGGAACTGACATGCTTGAGCATCTGGCTAATTTATTGCCGGATATATTGTCTCGTTGGATTAAACGAATATGATGCAGGAAATTGACCGGTTACTGGAGCCGATTGAGGCATTTTTGCGGTATCTCAGGGTAGAGCGTCGGTTAAGTCCAGTGACTATCACCAATTATCGTCGCCAGCTTGCCACATTGGCTGAGATGGTTTTAGAAATGGGTGTCAGCCAATGGAAAGATCTTGATCCAGCGAAAGTGAGAATGTTGGTAACACGTAGTCGTCGGGCTGGCTTACAGTCAGCGAGCTTGGCGTTGCGTTTATCTTCCTTGCGCAGTTTCCTTGATTGGCAGGTGACTCAAGGGGAAATTTCCGTTAACCCGAGTAAAACCGTCAGCACGCCGGGAACCAAGCGTCACTTGCCGAAAAATATCGATGTGGATGAAGTGAACCAGCTGCTGAATATCAATTTTAATGATCCATTATCGGTGCGTGACCGGACGATGTTGGAAGTGATGTATGGTGCTGGATTACGTTTGTCGGAGTTGGTGAGCCTTGATTGCCAGCATCTGGAGCTTGAAAGTGGAGAAGTATGGGTTTCAGGTAAAGGCAGTAAAGAGCGGAAGGTGCCTTTGGGACATACCGCGGTTGAATGGCTTAATCGTTGGTTGGCAATGCGGGAACTATTCGAGCCGGAGGATAATGCCGTTTTTGTCTCAAAGAGTGGGCGGCGGATATCAACCCGTAATGTACAAAAACGGTTTGCTCAGTGGGGAATACGCCAGGGAATGAGTAGCCATATTCATCCTCATAAATTGCGCCACTCTTTTGCCACTCATATTCTGGAATCTAGTGGTGATTTGCGCGCAGTTCAGGAATTACTTGGTCATGCCAGCCTATCCTCCACACAAATCTATACTCATTTGGATTTCCAGCATTTGACAAAAGTGTATGATGTAGCCCATCCCAGAGCCAAACGGGGGAAATCGTAATGCGTTTTTACCGGCCTCTTGCGCCAGTGTTAGCGATGACATTTGATCTAGATGATACGCTGTATGATAATCATCCAGTTATGGATAAAACGGAAGAGGAAGTACTGAATTTTGTACGGCGGTATGATCCTAGGTTCAGTCATCTTAATCATCAGGATCTATGTGCTTTCCGTGAATTGACACTTGAGCAGTATCCTGAAATTTGTCATGACATGACTTTATGGCGCTGGCACTCTTCAAAGTTGATGTTTTGCCATTACGGTTTTAGCCGTGAAGATGCTGATCGGGGGGCAGATGATGTCATGGCGCATTTCACCCTCTGGCGTAATCGGATTGATATTCCTGAATCAACACATAAGACCCTGGCGGCGCTTGCTGAACAGATGCCACTAGTAGCCATTACTAATGGCAATGCAGAACCCGCTGCTTGTGGTCTTGCCCCTTATTTTAAATTTGTGCTGAAAGCTGGCCCTGATGGGCGTTCAAAACCTTGCAGCGATATGTACTGTTTGGCTGCGGATCGTCTGGGTTTAGCGCTTGGGCAAATCTTACATGTCGGTGATGACTTGAATACTGATGTGGCAGGGGCACTGCGTAGTGGTATGCAAGCTTGCTGGATGAATACTAAGAATAAAAAATTATTGCAGACGATGGAAAGCTGCCTACTGCCTCACATTGAGATTTACGATTTGGCTTCTTTGACAGCATTGATATAATCAAGAAATTATTCTGTATAAAAACACAGCAGCCTCTGGGCGCTGTCTAATCAATTGATGGTAACTATGGACGTCTCCTATCTGCTCGAAAGTCTGAATGACAAACAACGGGAAGCTGTAGCTGCTCCGCGAACCAATATGTTGGTATTAGCTGGCGCAGGGAGTGGTAAAACCCGGGTTTTGGTACACCGAATTGCTTGGTTGTTGTCAGTGGAGAAGGCTTCGCCATTTTCCATTATGGCGGTGACTTTCACCAACAAGGCGGCGGCGGAGATGCGCCATCGGATTGAAAACTTGATCGGTACCAGTCAGGGAGGGATGTGGATTGGTACATTCCACGGTTTGGCTCATCGTTTGTTACGAGCCCATCATCTGGATGCTAATTTGCCACAGGATTTTCAGATTCTTGACAGTGAAGATCAAAATCGCCTGCTTAAACGCATTATCAAAGCAATGAATTTGGATGATAAACAATGGCCAGCTCGTCAAGGCATGTGGTACATCAATGGTAAAAAAGATGAAGGATTGCGGCCCCAGCATATTGAAAGTTATGGCAATCCTGTTGAGGCGACATGGCAGAAAATTTATCAGGCTTACCAGGAGGCTTGTGATCGAGCCGGGCTGGTGGATTTTGCCGAGCTTTTACTGCGAGCTCATGAGTTGTGGTTGAATAAACCTCAGATCCTGCAACATTACCGTGGCCGCTTTACTAATATTCTGGTGGATGAGTTTCAGGACACTAACAGTATTCAATATGCTTGGATTCATCTGTTGGCAGGGGAAACAGGCAAAGTGATGATTGTCGGGGATGATGATCAATCTATTTATGGTTGGCGTGGGGCTCAAGTTGAGAATATTCAGCGTTTTCTGAAAGATTTTCCCGGCGCTGAAACTATCCGTTTGGAGCAGAACTACCGTTCCACCAGTAATATTCTGAAAGTTGCCAATACACTGATTGCTAATAACAGTGATCGTCTGGGTAAAAATCTGTGGACTGATGGTGTAGAGGGTGAACCTATCTCCCTTTATTGTGCATTTAATGAACTGGATGAAGCCCGTTATGTGGTTGGCCGGATAAAAAACTGGCTTGAAAATGGTGGTGCCCTGAAAAACTGTGCCATACTTTACCGCAGCAACGCTCAGTCCCGTGTACTGGAAGAGGCGCTGTTACATGCATCAATGCCATACCGTATTTATGGTGGTCAACGATTCTTTGAACGTCAGGAAATTAAAGATGCACTGGCTTACCTGCGTTTGATTGCCAATCGTCATGATGACGCGGCGTTTGAACGTGTGGTGAATACGCCTACCCGTGGTATTGGTGACAGAACTTTAGATATTGTGCGCCAAGCGGCTCGTGAACGGCAGCAAACGTTGTGGGACTGTTGTCAGATATTGCTTCAAGAGAAAGTGCTGGCTGGGCGTGCCGCTGCTTCCTTACAGCGTTTTATTGAACTGATTGACGCATTATCGACAGAAACTGAAGATATGCCATTGCATGTTCAGACTGACAGGGTTATCCGTGATTCTGGCCTGCGGGCAATGTATCAGCAGGAAAAAGGTGAAAAAGCGCAGGCGCGTATTGAAAACCTTGAAGAGCTTGTCACGGCGACTCGCCAGTTTAGCTATCAGGAAGAGGATGAAGATTTTACGCCATTGCAGGCGTTTCTCTCCCATGCTGCGCTGGAATCGGGAGAAGGGCAGGCCGATGCCTATCAAGATTCGGTGCAACTGATGACATTACATTCGGCTAAAGGACTGGAATTCCCACAGGTATTTATTGTTGGCATGGAAGAAGGCATGTTCCCAAGCCAGATGTCGATTGAAGAAGGTGGACGTTTGGAAGAGGAGCGTCGTTTGGCTTATGTGGGGCTGACACGTGCAATGGAAAAGCTGACCATCACTTATGCCGAAAGTCGTCGTTTATATGGCAAAGAGGTTTATCATCGGCCATCTCGTTTTATTGGGGAACTGCCGTCAGAATGTATTGAAGAAGTTCGGTTACGTGCGACAGTATCTCGTCCAGTTAGCCATAGTCGGTTAGGTACACCAATTAGCTCCAATGATAGCGGTTATGCTCTTGGGCAACGTGTTCGTCATCCTAAATTTGGTGAAGGAACCATTGTCAATATGGAGGGGAGTGGTGAAAATAGCCGATTACAAATCGCGTTTCAAGGGGAAGGGATTAAGTGGCTGGTTGCTGCTTATGCCAGACTTGAAATGGTCTGAAAATAATATCCAGGTTGAATGTTGACAGGCTTTTTCTTCTAAGCGTAACATTCGCGCCTTACGATCACGTAGGGAGTAAAGGAGACTTATGATACATGCTGAGCGCATTTAAGTTAGAGAATAATCGCCTGCTCCGTCTTGAATTTGAAGAGGGAGAAAAGTTATCTGATTCCTTATGGGTAGATTTGGTTGAGCCGGAAGAACAAGACAGGTTGCAAGTTCAAAATGAATTAGGCCAAATTCTGGCAACCCGACCGGAACTGGATGACATTGAGGCGTCGGCGCGTTTTTTTGAAGATGAAGACGGGATACACGTCCACTCATTTTTTTACTTTGAAGACGCGGAAGACCATGCTGGCAACGCAACAGTTGCATTTACTATTCGTGATGGTCGTCTCTATACGTTGCGAGAGCGGGAGCTCCCTGCGTTCCGATTGTATCGTATGCGTGCTCGTAATCAGACATTAGTCGACGGTAATGCTTATGAAGTGCTGATGGATCTGTTTGAAACCAAGATTGAACAGTTGGCTGATGTCATCGAAAATATTTACAGCGTGCTGGAATCCCTGAGCCGGGTCATTATGGAAGGGAAACAGGGTGATGAGTTTGATATTGCCTTGTCCAGTCTTGCTGAACAGGAAGATATTAGCTGGAAGGTTCGCTTATGTCTTATGGATACACAGCGTGCGCTTAACTTCTTGGTGCGACGGGCCCGTTTGCCGGGAGCTCAACTAGAGCAGGCCCGTGAAATCTTGCGGGATATTGAATCACTGTTGCCACATAATGAATCTTTGTTTCAAAAAGTTAATTTCTTGATGCAGGCGGCAATGGGTTTTATCAATATTGAACAGAGCCGAATTATCAAAATCTTCTCGGTTGTCTCTGTGGTATTCCTGCCGCCAACGCTGGTGGCTTCCAGTTATGGTATGAACTTTGAATTTATGCCGGAGTTACACTGGACATTTGGTTATCCGGGCGCAATTGGTTTAATGATTGCGGCCGGCCTTGCACCGTATCTCTATTTTAAGCGGAAGAACTGGCTTTAGCAAAAACTGCTGTAAACCCTTGCCCAATGTAGCATAGGTATTTACACATCGCTGAACTGATCCAAAACCTTTGCGGCTAGCTGGGTCGAAAACGTCAGACAGCCTGAGTGGCAACAGTTGTTTTTTGGGCGCTGGCGATATCTTTAATTATGGGAGCATTAAGGAAGCGACAGGCGCCAAAATCAGTGATGTTTGTTATCTCTTTATCTTGGTGTAATTGCATAAAGATTTCGGCATATAGTCTAGGTGACTCCCTGATTATTTGGTTCAAGTTGATGGTAGGTGTGAGCAAACTCTTGGTGTGCTTGTTGATTGATAGCTCTCGCATTGTTTTTCTTGATTCTGCCAGTCAAGCACTTGCATTAGGCTGCCAGTTTTTAGGTAGAACCCGACAGCTACTATGATCAGAACTAATACACCAGGCACTAACGCCCAGCGATTAATGGGCTTTTTTTGCACTATTGGTTGTATAGGTATGTCACTCAGAAGGTTTCGTTGTAACTCTTGTACCAGCGCCAAACGATCATTTACCACACCCTGTGCTTCATTCTGCTCTAACTCTCTCAGATGCTCCTGATAAAGTATCTTGTTAAGCGTATCGCGGTTGGTATTGGTGTTTGCTTTGCCTTGGAGAATTGCAGGTACTACCAGTAGCGCTGAGGCACTAGCTAGTAGCATAATAATTATTAACCAAAAAATCATTAGGGTTTGTTCCTGTCAGTCTCTTTTAGTAACATCACTAAATGTTGTTGCTCCTGTTTGGTAAATCCATCGTCTGTTTCTTGATGACGGCGGAAATGTACAATTACTATAGCACCACCAATCAGTACAAACAGTAGTGGGCTGACCCAAAGGATCAGTGTTATAGGCGTTATAGGTGGTTTATAGGTTACGAAATTACCGTAACGTTCCACCATATAGTCGATGATATGTTGTTTGTTTTTCCCTTGTATTATTAACTCATACACTTTGGTGCGCATGTCTGCTGCAATAATTGAATTGGAGTCTGCGATGTTGTTGTTCTGACATTTTGGACAACGCAGTTGTTTTGTCAGTTCGTGGAATTGTTGTTCTTGTTCTGCTGACTTAAATTGATATGTGTCAATTGTTGCCCAAGTGCTGTAGCTCAGTAGCCCTGCCAACAATAGTGTTACTAGCTTCATGAGTCACCCCCATATTTCTTGTATAGCGGTAGTACTTTCTGCTCCCAAACTCGTTTATTCATGGCTCCGGCGTGGCGATAGAGGATAACGCCTTGTCCGTCAATTAGAAACGTTTCTGGTGCACCATATACACCAAGATCGAGGCCAAACATGCCGTCGCCATCGTATAGACTCAAGATGTATGGGGTTCCTAAATTATTGAGCCAAGCCACAGCTTTAGTACGATCGTCTTTATAGTTTAGGCCAATTATACGTATTCCTTTCGCAGCTAGGGTATTCAGATATTCGTGTTCAGCCCAGCAGGTTGGGCACCATGTCGCCCAAACATTGAGTAGTATTGGTTTGCCGTTGTGCAATATTGTTTGATTGCAGGTTTTTTCTGGTTGATTAAGCAATTCTAGCTTAAATATAGGTATTGATTTGCCGATCAAAGCTGACTCTAGCATGGTAGGCTCTTCACCGTTGTAGATGTTACGTGTCAGCTGCACTATGAACGCCGCCACTAGGAGAAGAAAAAGGATTAGCGGGATAAATAATAGCCTATGTCTCATGTCGGCTCCTTCATTTTACCTTTGCCCGTTAGCTTTCTGCCCATATGATAGCGAGGATCGAAGATGCACAGTATCCCGCCTATTGCCATGAATATGCCACCGAACCAGATCCAGCGTACAAACGGTTTGTAATGCAGGCGTATTGTCCAGGAGCCATCTTCTAATTCTTCACCTAGCACAGCATACAGATCGCGGGTAAAGCCGCCATCTATAGCCGCTTCAGTCATTATGCTACGAGCTATGTTGTAATAGCGTTTCTCGGCATGTAGCGTCGCTTCTGGTTTTCCGTTGCGTGTAACGTCGATAATACCCACACCACTAATGTAGTTAGGTCCGTAGATGCCGTGTATGTCACGGAAGATGAAGTGGTAATCATGGATATTTACTATATCGCCTATCTTCATGCGTACGTTGCGTTCGATACTGTAATTTTGGCTGAAGGTGATTCCGATAACCATTACCGCTAAGCCGAGATGGCCGAATATCATTCCCCAATGGCTACGAGAGAATTGTGTCAAACCACGCCAAAAGCTGTGTCGATGGGTGGCGCGTTCGTGAAGTTCTACCAGCGTCAGTACAATTACCCATAGTGCCATGATTAGTCCGACCACAGTCATCCCAACTATTCGATCCTGCAATAGCCAGGGTAGCAAGATAGAGAGTAGTAGTGTTAATACTATTGCCACGCATAAGCGCTTCCATAGATTGGATGGTTTATCGCGTCGCCAGCGTACCAGAGGTCCAACGCCTAATAGTAGTGCAAACGGTGCCATCAGCCAGGTGAACATAATATTGAAGAATGGTTCTCCGATAGAAATACTGCCAAAGCCGAATTGTTTGTGGATCAACGGTAGTAGTGTACCTAATAGTACTACCATCATTGCGGTGATCAGCAGCACATTGTTACCCAACAAGAATGTCTCGCGTGAGAATACTTTGTGCTGTATGCGGCTACTCATTTGGTCACCCTTCACTGCATATAGCAACAAAGAACCACCAATGATGATCACCAGATAGGCCAAGATAAATATGCCGCGTTCTGGGTTGGAAGCGAATGAATGGACTGATACTAACATACCAGAACGTACCAGAAACGTACCAAGTAGGCATAGTGAGAAGGTAGTAATTGCTAACAATATTGTCCAAGCTTTGAAGGTACCACGTTTTTCTGTCACTGCCAGAGAGTGGATCAGTGCTGTACCGGCCAGCCATGGCATGAAAGAGGCATTTTCTACCGGATCCCAGAACCACCAGCCACCCCAGCCTAATTCGTAGTAGGCCCAAGCAGAGCCGAGTACTATCCCTAAGGTCAAAAATACCCAAGCGGCTATAGTCCAGGGGCGTGACCAGCGTGCCCAGATAGTATCCAGCCGTCCAGATATTAATGAGGCGATGGAGAAGGCAAAGGCCACGGAGAAACCGACATAGCCCATATATAGCAGCGGAGGATGGAAAATTAGTCCAATGTCCTGTAGTAAAGGATTGAGATCTCGCCCATCGGTAGGAAAATTTGGCAGGGTACGAGTGAATGGATTGGAAGTCATAATGATGAACAGCAGGAAGCCTGCTGTGATTATTCCCATTACTGATAACACGTATGCCACGGCGTCCAGTGGCATTTGGCGGTTACATAGTGCTACCGCCAGAGTCCAGCTGCTTAGTAGTAGTACCCACAGTAACAGAGAACCTTCATGTGCCCCCCAAGTAGCAGCAATACGGTAATATACTGGTAGTTGGCTGTTGGAGTTGTTGACCACATAGGTTACAGTGAAGTCGTTGACCACAAATGCATGCACCAAGCAGAAAAATGCTAATACAATGGTGATGAATAGGCCGTAGGTAAGCGGGCGAGCAACGGCCATCATGCGTTCGTCTTGGCGCACTGCACCCCATTGGGGATAAACGCTCAGCAGCACGGAAATTGCTAATGCTAGGCACAGCAGAAAATTTCCTAACTCTGGCATCATGACTTTCTGTTCCTTTCCTGTGGGGTGATGTAGGCTGAAGTTGCCTCTTTATCGTTTTCCGTCATTGCCTCGGTTATTTCAGGCGGCATATATTTTTCGTCATGCTTCGCCAGTATTTCGTGCGCATTTACGACATTACGTTTTTCCAGTACGCCTTGTGCTATCACACTCTGCTCTTCTCTAAACAGATCGGGCAAGATTCCATCATAAATGACATTGATAGTGCCTTGCGCATCATAGATCTTGAAATTCACTTTCAAGGTTTGTGGATCGCGTTTTACTGAGCCGGGCATTACTGTGCCTCCGATACGTAATCTCTGGCCGATTTCCGGTTTCTTATGATTTTTTCCTTTGCCTAGTAGGACTTCGCTTGGGGTATAGAATAGGTCGATATTTGAACGTAGCGCATACAGAACCAGTGAAACGGTCAGTGCAATGCTGATCAACGCTATTATTACTAGGTAAAGACGGTTTCTACGACGAGGATTCACAATAGTTTCTCTCCCGTTGCTGGATGGTATGTCGTTTCATTAGTAGAGAGGTCCGTTTTGACTGGTGGATACGTAGTTCGCGTGTTTGTCGGCGAATGATTTCATCAAATAGTTGTTTACGTCGCCACAGTGTATGTACTACCAGAGCGAGCATTGAGATCAACGTAGCTGCTACCGCTAGCCATACATAGAAAGCGTAGCTACCCATGGCAAAGAATGACTGCCAAGAACTGAATGCTGTATTCATGGTTAATTTTCCTTATTGACCAGTGCAACTACCCATGGGTGTTGGCGTTCTTGGAATAGGATCAGGTTACGCAAGCGCATTAGGGTTAAGGTGATGAAGAACAGTAGATAGCCGAGAATTGTCCAACGCAGTGGTAGGCGCATATTTGGAGCAACGGTTTGTTGCAGATTGGTTGAACCTTGATGGAGGGTATTCCACCATTCAACGGAAAAATGGATAATTGGTAAATTTACTACTCCAATTAACACTAGAATGCTAATTGAGCGTCCTGCTAGGCGATGATCTTCAAATGTGTTGTACAGCGCGATGGTACCAATATAGAGGAATAATAGTATTAGTTCTGAGGTCAGGCGTGCATCCCATACCCACCAGGTACCCCACATTGGTTTACCCCAAGCAGATCCGGTTATCAGAGCGATAAAAGTGAACACAGCTCCCACTGGTGCCATTGCAGCGACTATGGTATTAGACATTTTCATTTGCCATACTAGACCTATTAATGCTGCTATCGCCATCAAGGCATAAATTCCTATTGACCACATTGCGGCTGGTACGTGGATATACATAATGCGGTAGCTTTCACCTTGTTGGTAGTCTGATGGCGCAAAGCCAAAACCCCATATCCATCCCAGTCCTAGGCACAGTATACTGGCTAGCCCTAGCCAAGGAATAAAGTAGCCACACATTTGGTATAGCTTCTCTGGCTTGGCAAATTGATGTAACCATTTCCACATAGTTGTCATTGCTCACTGCAAAATTGAAACTCTGATCGTTCTTCAGATCAATGAAATTATTTGTTGTTTTCAGGATTAGCTCTCATCTGTATAGTCTGGTTCGATAGATTAGTAATCCCCTAGTGTATGTTTACACGCAGAGCGGCTGCGGTAGCGAAAGGTGCCAGAGTTACGCTGCTTATCAGCATAGCGCCCAAAATCGCCAAGTATCCATCGATAGGTATAGCTATCGATGCGGCGTCGATAGCTATGGTGGAAAATATCAGTACTGGAATATACAACGGTAGAGCCAACAGGCTAAGCAATATGCCGCCTTTGCGTGTCTTAACGGTCAGAGCCACACAGATCGCCCCTATCAGGCTTAATATCGGTGTACCTAGTAGTAGGGTTAATGCTGTGGCGGTCCAGGTGCTAAAGCTTAATGACAGTAGTAGGGCTACTATTGGTGATAGGATCAACAATGGTAAACCTGTCACCATCCAATGAGCGCATACTTTACCCAACACTATGAGCGGTAGTGGTGCGGATAGTAGGAATAATTGTTCCAAAGAGCCGTCGAGAAAGTCGTCTCGAAACAGTCGCTCTAGCGAAAGTAGCGATGCTAGTAGTGCGGCGACCCAGATATTTCCTGGTGCAATGCGTGTTAGTAACTGTGGTTCCGGTCCAATACCTAATGGGAACAATGCGATAACGATTAAGAAGAACCATAGAGGATTGGCGATCTCTGATCTTTTGCGAAAAACAATTTTCAATTCGTGGCGTAGTATAGTGATAAACATTAGATCACCTCTTGACCTACTAGGTGGATTTTCTTCACAGATGGTGTTATTTCTGCCATATACTGATGGGTAGTCAGTAATATCATTCCCCCCTGTTGTGTATGTTGTTTGAAAAGCGTTATCAATTTTGTCGCACCTTTTTTGTCAATGGCGGTTAAAGGTTCATCAAGAATCCACAACGGGCAGTGGCTTAGCCACAGACGTGCTAAAGCAACACGGCGTTGTTGACCGGTAGAAAGCTGGGCTACTGGCAAATTTTCATAACCGATTAAACTGACTTGTTCCAGCGCTTGCCAAATTGCTTGATTGTCTTTCTGCTGCTTAAGCGATTGATAAAACTTCAGGTTTTCATACGGTGTCAGTACGGTTTTTATCCCTGGTTGATAACCGATAAAAAGCAAATTATGGTAATAATGCTTATAATGACTCAGAATGTTTTTGTCCTGCCAGCGCACTTCACCAGTGTCTGGACGTATCAATCCGGCCAAAATACGTAGTAGGCTGGTTTTGCCTGCACCGTTTGGCCCTTCAACTTGAATTATGTCACCTGGGGTTACTGTAAAGTTCAGCCCAACGAACAGAGAGCGTTCATCACCAATATAACTCAAATTTTTCGCTTCCAGCATTAAGGAACTCATATTTTCTTTTTGAGGTGTTGAACCATAGTATAAATGTTATATTGTATATAGTTTGTACTTTATTCAGATCAACTATTTAGAAAAGTGATTTTCTATAGACATAATCATGATTAATATGTATGACTGTTTTTTTCATTAGTATTAATGCTCGTCCTAATTGATTATCCTGGAGCCAATATCGTTCAAATTGAGATCGAGTATAATTAATATTTCCCCAAGCCGGATCAATAATTTGGACGAGAGAAGAGTCTATTCCATTAAATATAACGAAATGATTGGTTCCATTTCTTTTCAGATAAAGGATTGTTGGTGAATTTACCTTTTCAAGTTGTTTTAATGATATCTTTACTCCCATAGATAAAATGTCAAATTTCTTGAGTGTATTCTGTAGATCTATAAATGAATATTCTGGTTTTATTCCTGTTATTTTAATGAGATCCTCTTCCTCTATATTGATTTGATAATTTGTTGCAAGTATATTTATTAATGAGGCGAGCCCACAGGTAAAGTCATACTCTTGTCTTACTATATTTTTGAACTTCAAGTCTATATAGTTACTTACTTTTAACTCTCTCCCAGAAGATTGGCCTGCAAAAAGAACCAAAATTACGAAAATCAGTGTGGTTCTTAGGTGAATTTTAAGTGTTATCATATTATTCAGCCCATCTTATGATAAAAATCATTAAGTAAATAGCAGGTCCCAATAAATAGAGAACGTCCAGATTCCTAGTGGTACTTAATATGCCAAGATTTTTTAGGAAAAAAATCATTATGGCATAACCTAATAATATGACTAGAAAAATAAGTGTTACTGTATTGTATTCATTAATATATCCAGAAAATAACATGATAAATGTTGATAAGAGGCGTACACTCCATTTGGGGCCGGGAAAAGCTCTCGTACCCAAATATAGATAACCAGAAATCAGTAACAAAAATACGATGAAATTAATGTTCATTATATGTTCGAATGACAAGAGACACATCCTGAGCTTGCCGACCCTTTACTTATACCTTTGAGTAGAGCATTGGTTGCTCCACCAGCACTGACTCCTAGTGTAGTGCTAGTCGCTACTCCAAGTGTGCTTGGGCCCATAATACCACCGCTAAATCCGGTAACAAACCCGGCTGATGCTGCGGTAGCTGCATTTCTCCAATTAACAGGATCTCCGTTAGATTTATCAAGTCCTACGGATAAGCTCGCTCCACCAATAGCGCCGATAGCGCCAACCACTACTGGTCCAACTTTGCCTTTTGTTTCGTACATTTCTTCTGAGTTGAGCTGATTGAATGAGCTATATCCAAGTTCTTTCATTAGATCATCATTTATAGATATAGATTTATCATTATTTTCAGGAATTACAGCATAGGATGTAGTTATTAATGTTGACAAAATGAGTAATGAAGTACAAAAAATTCTTAACATTGTCAGAGTCCTCAGATTTTGTAAGATAAAGAAACAGAAACGGTAGATATTTTATTATTACCGACACCACCTTTGATATTAATATCAGTAGAAACTCTATCAGTCAGATTTACTATTGTTCCAATTAATAGAGATGTATTACTGCTCCAGGATTTTTGAGATAAAAGGTTATTTTGTGTATAGAT
This sequence comes from Photorhabdus sp. RM71S, assembly GCF_042879355.1. Lineage (NCBI taxonomy): Bacteria > Pseudomonadati > Pseudomonadota > Gammaproteobacteria > Enterobacterales > Morganellaceae > Photorhabdus > Photorhabdus sp. RM71S. The sequence continues at coordinate 24,137 of NZ_JBHFKV010000035.1, forward strand.
AAAGTCTTTTGAAAAACCCCAACGAATATTTACTTCAGGATTAACAGCGAAGATGACGGAACCACCTGTAGTATAAGCTGTATAATTGTTTGAAAACCGTTCTCTAGATATGCCATCTAAATATCCTAAAGACAGGTTAAGGACTAAAGGATCATAAATCCAGTTTAGTGATGTTCCTAATGTATAGCTTTTTATTTTGCTTTCTTTTATATTTATTCCACTAAAGAAAACAGTATAATCGGAGAATAAGTAGGTTTGATAGCTTCCTCCTAGTCCAACACCATTAAATTGATATTTGTCATTAACGGCTTTCTTGCCATCATCAAAAGTATATTGATTATTCTGCCATTGGCCATTGACAGTAGCTCCTACTGCAAGTTCATCAGTAATACCATATATTAGTGATGAATGAGCAGAGACACCGTTAGTTTCTTTCTGGTATGTTTGTGTTCCTTTGTTCAAAATATAGTGGCCGGGGGATATCTCGTTTAAATAAAATAAAGGTGAACTTCCATCACCTGATTTATTTAAAATGGAGATTCCAGTCGAGAGAGTCCATTTTTTCTTTTCAGGTAGAAAATCGTCAATTTTTAAAATATTCTTTGGTTTTTCTTTATCCAGTATATCCCTTTCTTGTGGAAGAGAAGATGCAAATGCAGTGTGAGAAAGAGAAATTACTGTGATCGCTGCAAGTCCTGTTGCTATTTTGATCATTTGTTTTGGTCATGTTAAAAAAAATTAACATCATTATTTCTAATGTTAGGTGTTATGTCAATTTATTATTTTAATGTAATTCTTGTTGTTATGGTAAGTTGTTCGTTTATTGAATACACGTTTGTGAAGTCAATAGTCAGTCTTTGTTGGCTGTATTGGCTAATCTAGAGGCTGTCTTCAAAAACTTTTTCGCCGAATGGGTTAGTTTCCTAAAAGCAGTTTTGCATTGTATCATTGACGGGAAGATAAAGATGGTCACTATAAAAAGCTCTATCGGGAAAATATTACGCTTGTGTGCCTATTTGATGATTTGAAGGCAAATTAACCCCAGACACAATCAGTGCAGACAGAAGCGTAGGTATTGATTTATATCTGTCACCTGTATGCATCTTATCTAATGGACATAAAGAAAATAATTCCCGGTTTCTCAGTTCGGGCATACACTGCTTGCAAGTTGCCCAGTGAATACTGTTCCGTAAAAGACCGCCATTTTCAGCACGTAAAAAGTAGAAACAAAAAGCGGTTCTCATCCACGAAAAGGTGTCACAGATTTTAAAGCCTCGTGGCTGCTGGAAAGCCCAAAAAAGTGGTTGTGCGTAAGCTTCTTACGTTTCTGAACGCATGGTCAGAAAGAGCGAGGGATGGGATGCATTTTACCATCGGATGACCTAATGTGAAATTATGTTTCAAGGCAGTTGCTGTCAGAGCAGGGACTGCAACGAAAGTTGTTATCCTTTGCTAATAGGGATCATAGGAAGCCCCCGCCTGAGTCACTTGTGACTTAGTGGCGGGAGCAGGTCACTATATGACCGCCGTAATAGTTGTATTGCGGCGGTCATAATAGAGACATAAAAATAATACGTTAAGAGTTTAATCATCTGTTTGTGCAGTATTGGGTTTTATTATTATTTTAAAAAGTTGATTATTGAGTGGAAACGATATTAACATTATTATAAAATGCTTAAGTAAATATTCCATATGGTTTATATAATATCTGATTGGATATATAACTTGGGGTGTTTTTTGTTTTAAAATAAGCTTTTGCTATTATTTTATATCTTTAATGTAGTTGGGATTTTTATTAAAAAACAGTATTTAATTATTAAAGATAAAGTAGATGTGACGATAAAAGGCATTAATTTACAAAATAGAATTAGCTTATTTTACAGGATGTACTTAATCATACGAATTGCTGTTCCTAATTGAGTATATTCTTTTCTTAAATATTCAAAGCCAAGGGCAATATAAAACCCGGCTGCTTGCGGATTAGCCAGCACCTGCAATGAGACGTTGCCTTTTATGTGAAGATCATTCAATGTGATTTGCACCAATTGCTTGCCAATACCTTGATGCCAAAAGGCCGGTTCAACAAATATTCCATCAAGTTCTGCATTTCCATCAGTTAGCGGCAATACAACACAAAATCCCAAGATTACATTATCTTGTTCCGCAATATAAACATATCCTGCTGCAATATATTCTATCGGCAGTTCTATCATGTGGGGATTTGCTAGTAAGGATTCCCTATCTTCTTCCCACATAAGAGACGCACGTAATTGCAGAGCTTCAAGGGCGATCTGTTCGGTTGTATTGGCTAATCTGATGGCTATTTTCATTGTTTTGCTATCTCTGCGATCTACGCTGTGTATACACGGCATCCAGTGTAAACAGCACTAATGCAGCCCAGATAAAGCCGAAAGTAATCAGACGGTCGGTGCCTATTTGTTCACCATAAACCAAGGTTGCTAGCAAGAACATCAGCGTTGGGCCGACATACTGAAAGAATCCTAGTGTGGATAGGCGCAGGTGAGCTGCGGCTTCCGTGTATAACAGTAATGGCACAGTAGTAATAATGCCCGCGGCAATCAGCAATAAATTGAGAATCGTTGGGTTATTACTTAAATCACTGGTTGGGGTGTTGGCAAAACCAAATAGATAAATGGCGGCAACCGGTAGTAACCACAGTGTTTCAATCGTCATGCCTGTTTGAGCATCAACATTCATCTTCTTACGCAGCAGGGCATACAGGGCAAAAGTGACAGCCAAACTTAGTCCAATGACCGGTATAGAACCAAATTGCCATAGCTGGATTAATACGCCGGTGAAGGCCAGAATAACCGCAGCCCATTGCGTACGGCGGAAACGCTCACTGAGAAACAGCATGCCGAACAAAACGTTAACCAATGGGCTAATGAAATAACCTAAGCTGGCTTCCAGCATATGGCCGTGGTTCACCGCCCAGATATAAATCAGCCAGTTACAGGCAACCACGGTTGCTGTCACGGCCAGAAATAATACTTTTTTAGGTTGACGGAAAATTTTGGCTACCTGTGACCAGTGACGAGTTAATGTTAACAGTAGCAACATAAAGAAAAATGACCAAATAATACGATGGGTCAGGATTTCGTCAGCAGGTACTTGCTGGATATGTTTAAAATAAATTGGTGCGATTCCCCAGATAAAACAGGCACCGAAGGCGTACAATACTCCTTTGGTAGTTTGTGGCTTGTTCATATTGTCCTGATGTTAATAAAGGTGGAAAGAGTGTCATGGGTTTTTAGCCCGTTAACGTGAAAATAATATGTCACCGGGCTGAATATTACGCAAGCGATTAAAATTATATTGTCATCCTACCAAATAGGTCGCCGTTACACTGGCGATATGGGTTCTCTGCTCATTATGTAGTTCTGCTCTGGCAACAGAAACTTTGTTGCCATTGCGGATAATACTACTGGTGGCGGTAAATAATTCACCACGACCGGGGCGTAGATAATCCACCCGCAAATCAATCGTTCCCATTATTGATAATCGTTTTTCTAATTCTTCTAATGATGCGGGTATCAGACGGGTCAAGGCGTTACCGATACAGACCAATCCACCACATACGTCAAGCACTGAGGCAATGACACCACCATGTAAAATTTTTTGTGCGATATTACCTACTAATTTACTTTGGTTACGGAATTGTATTTCTACGTAATCTTGTTCAAACCGAATCAGTTCAAGTCCTAATAATTGGTTAAAAGGCATATCGTGAACAAAAGCATGACCAATCACTTGCCGGGCTTCTTCTAGGGTTAATAGCGTTGTAGACATTTAATTTTATTCCCAAATAAAGATATGTGTTATCAATATGACTTTATATATACCCTATGGATTTCAAGATGCATCGCGACGGCAAGGGAGCGAATCCCCGGGAGCATAGATAACGATGTGACCGGGGTGAGTGAGTGCAGCCAACAAAGAGGCAACTTGAAAGATAACGGATATAGTTAATGAGTTGTTAATGTTATGCTTTTATTGCTAACCTTGCCAGCTTTAAGGAATGTCTGGCAATAATCTGAATAGCATAATTGAATACAACTATAGGTAAGTTGAAACGGAAAATAATATCGGTGCTGGAATTTAATCCACTGAAATTACGTGTATAGGTAAATTATGCAAATAAAGAAGGCAGTACTGTAGCAGCACCGCCTTATATAGAATCGTTAGCATGTTACTGATGAGGCACCATTCTTCATGCTCATTGATAGCTCTATTTTACGAGTGACCAAATTTGGCAATTGGGTTAATCAGGTTATCAGCAAACTGTAAACTTTGAGCCGGATCAGCTAAATCAAGCATCTGACGGTTATTCGCTATTTGCAGGCGGTTTAGACAGCAGCGTTTAATCTCTGGTGTAAACAGATCGTAACGTACAAATTGCTCACTTAATTCAGGATGGTTGTGCTGATAGCTTAAAATACAATCTGCTACGGCCTGCCAGAAAAGCTCCTGTGAATAGTCACCCTGTTCATCTAGTATTGCAGCCAGATAGCGGAATATACCGTCAAACACATCAGATAAGATGGTCAGTGTTTTCATATCTTCGGGCATGTCTACTTTGACTCGACGCGCTTTTTCCGGTAAATCGGCGTCGGGATTCATGACCAGAATCTCTTCCGCTAAATCTTTCATGAAGATGTGCTGTGGAACATGGTTTTCCAATACCAGAATGATGTTTTCGCCGTGTGGCATAAACATCAGATCATAAGCGTACAAACAGTGTAACAGTGGCGCAAGATAACTCTCTAAATAGCGACGTAACCATTCCTGAGTAGGTAGGCCGGATGCTGAAATTAACGCGGGCAACAGGGGATTCCCGTGCTGATCACTGTGCAGTAACGCAGCCATCGTCATCACTTGCTGCCCAGGTTCAATGAGTTGCAGTGGGTTTTCTCGCCATAGTGCCGCCATCATTTTTTTATAAGGCGTATCACTACTGATTGCTTGCTCGTAATAGCTGTTTTTGAATCCAACACTGGCGACTTCTCGTAAAATTTTAAAACGATAACGTTGCAGGATGGGATCTTGTGTGACCAAATCGAATAGCCAGTCGTTAATGCCCGGTGTCGTCGCCATGTAATAAGGTGATAAACCGCGCATAAATCCCATGTTCAGAATGGATAACGCCATTTTCACATAATATCGCTGAGGATGACTGCGATTGAATAAGGTACGGATTGACTGTTGTGCCTGATAGGTATCAGCACCAATACCAAGATAGACCAATTTCTGATTAGCAATATCAGGAGCAAACACCGATGCCAGTTTGTTCTGCCATTGCCAGGGGTGAACTGGCATCAGGAAATAGTCTTCTGGATTAAGGTTAAGCGCGATTAACTGCCGGTTAAATTCAGCTACTGTGGTTGTGCCTAGCTCTTGTTCCAGCAACTGTTGATAATTGAGTTGCTCGATGCAAGCAAAGTGTGCCTTGCTCTTATGTGCGGCCAACCATACTAAATGCATAGCAGAGGCGGCTTCGGGACTAAAGTTCTGGAAATCACCAATATCAAAACCAATCCGGCCATTGTTGGCAACGAAAGAGGGATGTCCCTCCATCATCTCCCCTTCCAGCGCCTGAAAATCAGTATTCACGAGATCCATTGCACTGATACCGATTCTGTTATGCTTAAAAGCACTGCTATAGAGAGTACTGGTAATTTCTTCCAGATAGGTAGGCATTACGACATCACTGATGCCAAGTTGTTGTTTGAACTCAATAATGAATAGCAAGGAATCGAGTGCTTTTTCTTCTCCGTTGGCATTTTTCTGTAACGAATCGGCATCAATCAGCCAGTGATCCAGTGCCATACGCCGTGCCCGGAAAGTATAGCTGACCGGATGGTCAGCGTTATCTAAACGGTAATGGTGATATCCATCACTATCTGCTTTTTCAGTTAACTGTTGAGGCACGAGTAAACATTCATGTGAAAATTCAGAAATCGCTTTACACAAGTGTAGACGATTAACTTTCCGCCAGACCGCCGGTTGCAAGTGTATGGCATTTGTCATCAATGAGCCTGAGTGGGTTGATGTTGTCGCTTGATGTTCCCGCTGTAACGCAATCTGATGTTGTTCTCTGGTGCAAAAGGCTAACTTGGCTGTTTTATTCGGTAATACCAATGCCTTCTGATAAACAAAACCAGCCTGTAGATTAAGTTTGTGAATTTTCTCATTACGTATATCAGGTTCAACCACAATGCGAGCCACAGTAGTATCACTAAAAATAAAGGCCATGATGGTTTGGAAAATTCCCCAGGTGAAATGCCTTATTTTTTCTTGCGGTGGTGCAACCAGAATATGCATTCCCATATCATCTGGGTGTGCCGGATAATATTTTCCAATCAGATCATCTTGTGCACGATAACACTCTAATAGAAAAGTAGGTTGCCCCCGATATATTCCAATAAAGACACTGCCCGGATGGCTGGATTCTAAATTATGATAAAATTCCCATACTTGTTTCTCAGTATTGTTTTGCATTCCCCAATAATGGGCGTAATCCCGGTTAACCCAGTCAGTTAATATGGGAATGTCCTGTTCCAGATCCAGTGAACGTAATGCAAAGGTACCTATTTCAGGCAAGGATTTTTCAAACAGTGTAGGATTAAAGACGGACATTAGCATGCTCCTTCGGTGTCAACGCTGAACTGCTGGAAAGCGATACTTTTCTCAATCGGATAATGTTCAATACCGGTAATTTCATAAATCAGGCAGGAGTTGCGATAACAGGCCATTCCCAGATCTGGCGTGACGAAACCGTGAGTATGTAATTCCACATTCTGTATGAAAATGGTATTGTTCTGATCGATACTGTAATTACGCTGTACACCATAACGTCCTTTCTCATCCCAACGGATAAGGTGATGTATACCTTCAATAAAAGTCGGGATTTGATACTGAAAGCCGGTAGCCAGAACGACTCCTTCGGTGTCCAGAGAAAATGGTTGCTCCTGTTCGTGTTGGAATAACGCCAATGTTAGGTCGCGGCCATTTTGGGCATGGCTAATTTGTTGTAATTCACTATTGGTATATAAATTGACGTTTAACTTACCATTTAATCGTTTGGTGTACATTAAATCGAAAATATCGTTGATTAATGAACTATTGATACCTTTATAAAGCTGCTTGTGGGACAAATTTAATGCATCACGTTTTTCGCTTGGGAGACTATAGAAATAATCTACATATTCTGGTGACGTCATTTCTAGTGTCAGCTTGGTATATTCCAGCGGGAAAAAACGTGGCGAACGGGTAAGCCAATTAAGTTGATAATCGAATTTATCAATATCACTGAGCAAATCGTAGAAAATCTCTGCGGCACTTTGTCCACTACCCAGAACAGTAATAGATTGCTTTTGTTGTAAAGCTTCTTTGTTCTTCAAGTAATTACCAGATGTCACCATCTGATCAGAGAAGGGTTGGCAACACTTTGGAATATAAGGTGCAGGTCCGGTACCCAATACCAATTTTTTACAAACAAATTGGTGTTGTTGCCCAGTTAACGTATCTGAACAATGTAATGTATATAGCGAGGCATGTTCATCATAGCTAATGCTGTCAACGCGTGTGTTAAAGCGTAGATTAGATAACTGTTCTGTCGCCCACTGGCAATATTGGTTGTATTCCTTACGCATCAGGAAAAAACTTTCCCGGATATAAAAAGAGTATATTCTCCCTTTTTGCTTGATGTAATTAAGGAAGCTAAGTGGATGAGTGGGTGATGCCAGAGTCACCAGATCTGACATAAAAGGGGTTTGCATGGTGGAATTTTCTAGCATCATTCCCGGATGCCAATCAAAGCCCGGTTTTTGATCAATGAACAGGCTATGAACATCTTTTAGTGGCTGAGTTAAACATGCTAGTCCGAGATTAAAAGGACCTATTCCAATGGCGATAAAATCATAAGGGCGAGTTGTCATAAAATTTTCTCCTGGTAAACAGTATTAATCTCATAAGTTGTTATTATGGGTTGCCAGAAAATCGTTTCCGTGCATTACGATGCTGTGCACAATTTCTTGTAGATGTTGCTGGTTTGTTGCCGGGTTAAGGAAAGTAAATTTCAGATATTGTCTACCATTGACTTTGGTACCCGCAATAACGGTATTACCTTCACGGAATAGTGCCTTACGAATGGCCGCATTGATGGCGTCAATATCTGCATCAGGTAATTTTTGTTTAGGAATAAAACGGAAAACCAAAGTACTTAATTCTGGATAATGAATAAGTTCAAAATAGGGATTCTGTGCCATTAATCGATAGGCATCCTGAGCCGTATCGACCACTTTATCAAAAGCTTGTCCGAGTCGTTTTGCACCCATAATTCGTAATGTCAGCCACATTTTCAATGCATCAAAACGACGAGTTGTCTGGATACTTTTATTGACCAGATTGGGCGTACCTTCTTGTAACGCACTGAGTGGATTTAAATATTCGGCATGATAAGTCAAATGGGATAAATGCTTCTTATTTTTGACGAAGAAAGCACTGCAACTAACGGGTTGGAAGAATGACTTATGGTAATCCACCGTGACAGAATCCGCTAAATTGATGCCTTCCAGTAGATGAGCGCGGCGAGGCGAAACCAGTAAACCGCATCCGTATGCCGCATCCACATGTAACCAGATACCATACTGTTTGGCGATAGCCGCGATAGGATGAAGTGGGTCAATACTGCCGAAATCTGTGGTACCCGTCGTAGCAACAATGGCAAAAGGAATGTTGCCCTGTTCGATGCATTGGTTAATGCTTTGTTCCAATGCTTGAGGGTCCATGCGGAACTCACTGTCATGAGGAACAGAGATAACGGCGTTATATCCCAAACCAAGGATAGCAGCGGCTTTTTGTGTACTGAAGTGGCTGACTGTCGAGGTAAAAATACGTAGTTTATGAAAATCTGTCGGCAGACCATGTAGCTGATTTTTATGTTCAGGATTGCGCTGGTGACAAAAGTGGTCCCGCGCAAGTAGTATTGCCATCAGATTTGATTGGGTACCGCCACTAGTAAAGATACCATCGGCATTTGTGCCTAATGCCATTTTATCTCGTGTCCAGTCGAGAACTTTTTGCTCTATTAGTGTCCCGCCAGCGCTTTGATCCCAGGTATCCAGTGAAGAATTAATTGCGCCAATAATGGTTTCAGCCAGAACAGCGGGTAATACCAGTGGACAATTAAGATGAGCAACATATTTTGGATGATGAAAATAAACAGCATCTTTAAGATAAAGTTGCTGTAGCTCATCTAAGGCCTGGTTTAATGAGGTCAGAGGAAGATCTAAATTCACTTTAGAAAATAGCGGGGATAACTCATGGGGTAATATCCCACTGAAAGGTCTATCTACCCGCTGTAGTATTTTCTTTATTCTGGTAATGACATTATAGGCGTCATCGAGATAGTCTCCAGCACTATGCATATTTAAGAAATATCTGGAAAAATTTTCTTCCGTTATATGACTATCTTCCGTGAGTGGATGGTTTAATAGCAGAGCATCTCCGTACATTATATATCCTTTTTATCTCATATATAGGTTATAATTTGGTTATTTCCCAACATAATTGATTTTATTATGTGTAATATTGGGTTAGAGTAAATAACTGTTGAATAATAGCGCGATTAAATCATAATAATCTCTTTCTACCTAAGCAGATAAAAAATTATAGAATAGAATGTTAATGTTTGTTTTCTACTTTGGATTCCAAAGGGCAATCATGGCAATTACCGACGCCAGGTAGTTTATTTCTCTGGCAACAACTGCGACGTTGCATATTGTTATGCCGTAAAATAACAGTACGGTAAAGGGGGTTATCTCTACCATCAGGTAATTGTGGTTCCATAAAAAGACCATTTATAATTTCTTGATATAACTTGCTATTTATTCTTGTGCTGAATTCTGCAAGATACCAATACATAAGATAACCAATATTATTCCACAGGAGACGTCTATTTATCCCTTGATATGATTCAATCTTTTCGCATACGGGAATAATATGGCGCTCCAAGAGAGAATAGTGGCGATGGAGTAATGATGAAGGAGCCTCATTCAGCCAGGTCAAATTATAGTAAAAAATATCTGGCCTACCGCTATCATGGAATTCAACCTGAAAAAGATTGTAATGGGTATCCACTGCTTGTGGATATTCCAGCAACATTAACATCATTGGGGGAATAACTAAACCAAAATACCATTGTGCCCATAAGGAATATAGGGCTTTCTGGTTAGGTTTTATATCATTGTCACCGTAATATTCATCTTGATAGCGCTGAATTAATACTGGAAATTTCCTTGTGTCTGACCACTGAGGGAAATTCATGCTATTAGTAGGGATATTATCTGCATTTATTCTCATGGTGGAAGAAAAATGGCTAAACGTTTGTTCAAATAACTGAATGATATCTTCAATTACCACTGTGGTTAAAGGTGTAATTGAATGCTTTGTCTCTGACACCACCAACTCCCTGCTTACATGTTCATACCACCTGATTGTAGTATCTTACATATGACTAATCATTGTAAATATAATTATGATAATTATTATTATTATCATTGTTATTATCAAGTGGTAAATATTTTGAGCGCCTATATTGCTTGCTTGTTAATACGACAAAACTATATACCTGTTATCTTTCAAGTTGCCTCTTTCTGTTGGCTGCACTCGCTCACCCCGGTCACATAGTTCGCTATGCTCCCGGGGATTCGCTCCCTTGCCGTCGCGATCCATCTTGAAATCCATAGGGTATAGGCAGCTCATTTCCCGTTCAGATAGGATTGTATCTTGGGATAATTAAAGGCTTACCAGATTCTGGATCGCAAATAATACGGCAGGCTAGACCAAACACATCAGCGATACTCTGCTCATTGATAATCTCTTCTGGCACACCTTCGGCGTAAATTTTGCCATTTTTCATCATGATTAAATGTGAGGCGTAACGTAGTGCCAGGTTAATATCGTGTAGTACCAGCACCAACGTTTTTCCCTGTAAATGTAAACGTTGACAAAGATCGAGCATTTCAATCTGATGGGTGATGTCCAGATAAGTGGTTGGTTCATCTAACAGTACAATGGGTGTTTGTTGTGCCAATGTCATAGCAAACCAAGCGCGTTGGCGCTGACCACCGGAAAGCTCATTCACTAACCGTTGCGACATCTCCTGGAGTTCGACCGCATGTAAAGCGTCGTTAACTGCTCGCTCATCTTCTGCTGACCACTGTCGTAAAAAGGATTGATGAGCGTAACGCCCACGTGAAACCAAATCGTATACGGTCAACGCTTCGGTGATGATTGCCCCTTGTGTTAGCAGAGATAGCTCACGTGCTACCGTTTTTGGTTTGTAATGTTGAATATTGTTCCCATCAAGCAGGATTTCGCCATGCTGTGGAGTTATACCTCGGCTAATGGCGCGTAGTAGTGTCGATTTTCCACAACCATTTGGGCCAATGATGACGCTGAATTCACCATCACGAATAGAAATATCCAGACACTCAACAATCGTTTTCTTGCCGTATGCTAGCGAAAGCGCTTGGGCTGTTAGTCGTGAGGCGGTGGTTGAGGAATTCATATCGAATGACATGACTTTGTTCTCCTTAATTCAGCGTACAGCAAATACATCAAATAGACACCGCCTACCCCTGCGGTGATAACGCCTATTGGCAGACGTGCCGAAGTAGGAAGTAGCAAAGTCATTAAATCGGAAGCGAGCAGTAGTAATGCTCCCACCAGTGCTGAGCAGAACAGCGCAGTGCCTTTGGCCCGTACCAAGCGGCGGGCGATTTGTGGAGCAGAAAGTGCGATAAAAGCCACCGGCCCGACAACCAGTACCGCCATTGAGGCCAGTATGACCGCCAGTGACAAACTCATAAGCTGAATGATACGTACTGGTACACCGAGCGTATTAGCAACTTCATAGCCCAGATTAACGTAGTTCAATTGCCGTCCTAGCCAGAGCAGAAGCGGAACAAACAGTATCATCGTTCCATAAATTAACCCAACATCTTGCCAGCGCCGGTTGGCGAGGCTACCGTGCAGCAGCGAAGCAAGTTGTTGCGCCTGCTCAAGGCGCACATTCGAGATAGCAAAATTAACAAATGCCATACAAAGGGCGGCGATAGCAATTCCAGAGATGACAATCCTGGTTGTTTGCATTTGTCCGGAGGCGCTAATGTTTCCTGCGTATACCAGTAGTACTGCGAAGCTGGCTCCTAGCAGCGCACCTAAAGCAACGGGGAAAACGCCAGGCCAGATGATCAGTGTGGTGACGATCCCTGCGGCAGCACCGGCATTCACGCCGATAATATCGGGGCTACCGAGTGCGTTACGGGTTGTTAGTTGAAAAAGTGAACCTGAGAGTGCCAGTGTTGCGCCCGCCCCGATAGCCACTAATGCGCGGGGTAAACGTAGCTGTGTGAGAATAAATTCCTGATAAGGAGTTGAAGTTGCTAGCCAGGGGTTATCGATACCTTGCTTACCCAGTGCTAGAGAGAGATAAAATAGCACTGCAAGCAGTAACAATATCAATAAGATGGCTCTTTGGGTCCGTTGTGGAGGTACAAGAAAAACAGTAGTTCCCAACATGAAGGTTCGAATTTTTGCCGGTCTGGATAGGTTAATCTGCGACATAATTAACTCCACGATAGGTTTTAATAACCAGATAGAGCAACGGTCCACCGATTCCTGCGGTGATAATTCCCACCATGATCTCCCCGGGCGCTATCACCAACCGCGCCAGTATATCGGAAGTGAGCAACAGGCAAGGCCCGGCGAATAGACAATAGGGTAGTAGCCAGCGGAAATCGCTGCCAACTAAAGCCCGCATCAAGTGGGGGGCAGCCAAGCCAATAAAGGCAATGGGGCCTGCCATAGCGGTAGCCACTGCCGCCAGCATAGTAGCAGTAATAAGCGACAACACGCGGGTGCGGGCAACATTGGCGCCAAGTGAACTGGCGATGCTTTCACCAAACACCATCACATTCAGGGAAGCGCCGAGTGAAAGAGTCAATATCAAGGCGAATAATAGATAGGGTATCAGTGAACTCGCTTCTGCCAGAGACATTGCGCTAAGCGATCCAATAGTCCAGAAGCGGTAACTATCCAGTACATGCGCATTCATCAATACGAAACCTTGCACAAAAGCAAATAGACAGGCGTTAATGGCAGCACCAGTCAATACCATGCGTGCTGGATTGCTATTACGTTGTCCTCCACTGAGCAGGTAGAACAGCAATGTAGCTAGACTTGCGCCAATAAATGCTGTCCAGAAGCGTGGAAGTTCATTCAGTATGGGTATGAAAGAGAAACTGACGACCACCGCAGCAGCACCAGCGTTAACACCCAGTAAACCCGGTTCGGCGAGTGGATTACGCAGCAATCCCTGTGTTACGGCACCGGAAAGCGCCAGTGCTGCACCGGCCATGATGCCAATTAACGTACGTGGTTTGCGGGCATTGATGACCAGATCGCTATAGCTACCGCTGTCACCTAACCAATAGTGATGCCATATGGTTGATAGTGGTAACATTTTTGCGCCCAGACTCAGGCTGGCAATAATACAAATGAGGGTCAGCAGTATCATGAGACCTAAGCCAAGCAGCAGTAGGGATCGGCGTTTAGGATTTGTCATGATGATTTAATTGCCTCTGCCAGAATCGGCATAAATTGTGATAAACCCCAGCGCAAACTAAGCGGTGTACCGTAAGACATAGCAACGACCAATGATTGATCGGTTAGCGGAATATAACCTCCCTGGTGTACAGCTCGGATGGATTGAAATAACGGCTGTGCTTCCACTGCTTTACGTTCTTGTTCATTATTGAACCAGGTTATTAAGATATCAGCGCCATTAAGATAATCCGCATTTTCCAGTCCAATATTGGCGGCGAAACTGCCGAAGGGATCGGCCAGTGTGCTGACCGATGGCAGTAGCGTTAAACCAAGATGGACTAAGGTATCGACGCGTGGATCGCCTTTGACGTATACCGATAGCATGTTACTGCTGATACCCGCTTTGATATAGGCGAAAGTGTAGCCACTGATACACGGGATGGTATTACCTGATTCGCGTAATATGGCATCCAGTTCAGTAGCGAGTTGCTCTCCTTGCGGCTGTTTATCTAGCGCACGAGCAATTAATTCAATCTGCTGTTGTGGTGTCGTGAGCCAAGGGGCAGATGGATAAGCGATCACTGGGGCGAAATATGATAAATGGTCATAAATTTCTTGGGTGATGCCTGATTGGGTTGCCACAATCAGATCCGGTTTGAGACGAATTACCTTCTCAATGTCTAATTCGGGGTACATATCTATCACAGTTGGCAAAGTCTCGCCACGCTGTTGTATCGCTTGTTTAAACCACGGCAGATAGCCCTGTTCATCCCCGCCCCAACGGTGGGATTCGATACCGACAGGAACGATGCCTAGATCCAGTACGATATCTTCCGCTCCTGCACCCAAGGCAACAACACGTTGGGGTTGATGTGGAATCACCGCTGTACCCAATGCGGTAGTTATTTCTTTAGGATAACCGGGCTTGTCTGACGATATATTGTCTGTTCTGGCTGGCTTATCACAGCCAGCCAGCAGACTGACCAACAGCACCAATACGGCAAACCCTTTGTAACGCTTCAATTTCATTTTTTGTTTTCCTCAAATAAATAGAAACATAAGGTTTGCCGTCCGCAGTGTCATTATGACTTTAAACTCAGAACTTATAACGCAAGATCGCTTCAATATTGCGAGGTGCGCCATAGTAATACTGAGAATATTGGCCGAACTGGGTGTAGTAGGTCTTATCAAAGACGTTATTCAGGTTAACCGTCAAAGAGAGATCCGGTGTGAATTGATAACGGCTCATCAGGTTAACCACCGCGAAACTGTCTTGCTTCGCTTGCATTGATGTTTTCCCAGGCCCATCAACGGTTAACCAGGTTTTATCCTGCCAGTTAACACCACCACCGATGGTCAGATTACTCATCGCACCTGGCAGGGTGTAGGTGGTAAACAGTTTAAACAACCTGTTTGGCGTATTGGTATTGATTCGTACACCATTAGGATCTGTTGCGCGGAATTGCGTGTAACCAGTATAAAAACGCCAGTTATCTGTCAGTTGACCACTGATTTCTGCTTCAAACCCGCGAGTTTTGGTGCCATCCACTGTATAACGAGGAATGGAGAGATCCGGTAGTCTCGGTGCATTGTTATCTACTAATGGCAGGTTATCTTGACGGATTTCAAAGACTGCCAGTGAGTAATCAAGGCTGTTATCGAAGGCAACACCTTTTAGGCCTACTTCATAGTTTTGTCCGGACACTGGGGCAAGCAATTTATTATTGCGGTCACGGTGGCTTTCCGGGTTGAATATTTCGGTGTAACTGGTGTAAATCGACAGGTCTTGAGTAATGTTGTAGATCAACCCACCATAAGGAACAAATTCGTCACTGTAGCTGGCATTCTGTGGAGTATTGAAATTATCACCGCGTGTTTGCCAACTGGTTACCCGGCCGCCGAGGATCAAGGTCAGCGGATCTGCCAGAGAAATCTGAGTGACTGCATAACCTGCGGTCTGTTCATTACGCCCTTTTGAGCCATAAGTTCGCGTATTACTCCACTCTGGTTCAGGATATTGCCAGCCAGGAGAGGTGAAGTCACCCAGTCCGGTGCAACTGCCCTTAGGCATACAAGTTGCGTTGAAGTAATCGTTTTGGAAATCTTGTTGCTGATGATTTAAGCCGAAGCTGACATGATGAGTACGGTTAAATAACCGGTAGTCACCATTCACCTGTAGATCGTAGTTCTTCTGGCGGCGGCTGCCATCAATAAGTGTCATGTTACCTGGCACCATACCAATATTGGTGCTACGGTCAGGAAAACTTGTTGCCCATAGGACTTTTTGGTCCAGAGCGTTATTATCATAAGTAAAGGTGCCTTTTACACTCCAGCCGTTGTCAAAGTTATGTTGCAGGCTGGTAAAGGTAGAGAAGGTCCGAACTTTTGAAAAAGCCCAATCAGGTGCGTAGCTGTCGCTGCGTTTATAGTCTGTTTTGCTGCCGTCTGCAAAGTAGATTGGCAAACCACCAAACATACCGCCGCGGGTGTGGTTACGTTGATAATCAACGCCTATAGTCAGCAAGGTATTTTCTGTCAAATCTGCTTCAAGAACGCCATAGAACGGGTATCTTTCGTTGTTATTGCGATCAATAAAGGAGTTGGCCGCTTGATAGGCTGTAACGAAACGCCCGCGTAGGTTGCCACTGTTATTTAACGGGCCAGAGAGATCAAGGCCAGTGCGCCATTTATCCCAAGAACCGGCGCCAGCAGAGAATTCGCCACGGAAATCACGGGTCGGACGTTTACGAATCAGGTTAACGGCTGCTGAAGGATTGCCCGGGCCAACCATCAAACCGGCTGCTCCGCGTACCACTTCGATACGATCAAACAGGTCAGCATCCAGAAGATTGTCACCATAGTTAAAGCGGGTGTCGTAGTAGGTAGCAACCCCATCACGCAGGATGTTATTGATGGACATGCCACGAGAAGTAAACCCAAAACGATCACTATCAAACTGGCGTACGCTCATACCGGTTGTGCTATCGATGACGCTATTAACACTGTCCAGATTTTCGTCAAGCATACGTTGTTTGGTCACGACACTGACGGTCTGTGGTGTTTCACGCGCCGAGAGGTTTAGACCGGTGGCGGTGACCATCGACGTGGTATTGTACATCCCGGTGTCTTCGGTCACCCCTTCATGTTCTGCTCGTGAAGCGGTGACGAGTATCTTGTCATTTTGGGCAGTGGTTTTATCGCTTATGCTCTGTGCACTTTCCGCGACTGCGTAGCTATTTCCCATCAATACTAACTGTATCGTCATTGCAAGGGTTGTCTTTTTAATCATGGAATCCTTTCGCAAAAACGGATACATCACTTTCTTATTATTCATTACATCCCCAAATATAAGTCTTTTGGTATTTATCTATGTTGATATTTTTATTTATTGCTGCTCTGCCTGACGAAAAGTAACCGAGTATTCATGGCGTAAAGCGTATAGTGGATTCACTAAAGTTCCGGCGAATTTGAGATTCTTTTCACGATCGTCGAGATCGATCATCTGTTGATTGTTCGCCATTTGCAGACGATTCAGGCAAGTACGAACAAATTCCTGCTTAAACAGATCGAACTTGCGGAATTTTTCAATCTGATGCAGATGTTGTGACTGATAATTATGGACACAGCGTGCAACCAGTAACCAGAAACGCTCTTCGGGTAGATTAAGATCTTTTTGCAACAGCGGAATTAGGTAGCGGAAGAAACAATCGAAAATATCAAGGAAGATGTAGTTAATTTTCATGTCGTCTTCGATAGTGACGTGCAGGAAATTAATCTCTTCAGGCAGTTGAAGATCACCATTCAAAATAGCGACTTCTTCACCAATATCTTTCATCAACATTTTTGTCGGGCTGTTATTATCTAATACCAACATCAGGTTTTCGCCGTGTGGCATAAATACCAGATCATAGGTGAAGAAAGAGCGCAGTAATGGCGAGAGGTAAGCATCGAGATAACGTGACACCCACTCTTCTGCGCTTAAGCCCGAATACTTTACCAAAGCTGCGACGACGGAATGACCTTGATAATCGACATGCAGCAACGAAGCCATTGTCATCAGGCGCTGGTTATCCTGCAACAGCGTCATTGGGCTTTCGCGCCACAGTGCTGACAACATTTTCTTATGTGGACTGTCCTTTTTAATGGCTGACTCAAAGTAGTTATTGAAATAACCGAGAGCGGCACGTTCCCGTAGTACGGTAAAACCCTTCTGTTGGAAGAAACTGTCATTATGGACTAAGTTACTGAGCCATTCGTTGACTGATGGGGTTGTGACCATGCTGTGTGGATCGAGCCCGCGCATAAAGCCCATGTTCAACACGGAGAGGGCAGTCTTAACGTAGTTCTTCTTCGGTTGAGTAATATTGAAGAAAGTACGGATAGATTGCTGTGCGAGGTAGCGATCATGACCTTCTCCAAGATAAACAATATGATTATTGGCAATATCTGCCGCAAAGCTGATAGCAATACGGTGCTGCCACTGCCAGGGATGGAGAGGCATCAGATAATAATCTGATGGGCATAATCCCAACATATTAAGATGGCGCCCAAATTGGGCTGGCAGGTATTTCCCTAGCTCTTCTTCTATTAATTGTTGGTATGAGAGATCGGATAATGACGAGAAAATAGCTTTATTCTTATGTACCGCAATCCAGATTAAAGTCACGGGGCTGGCGCTTTCAGGTGCATAACGCTGATAATCATCGGCATCAAAACCAATTCGGCCATTATTGGCAATAAAGACTGGATGGCCTTCACTCATTGTCGTTTCAACGACTTGATAATCGGCATAAGCTAAATCTTGGGCTGTAAGTCGGTTGTACTGATATTTAAAAGCGTGACCGTAGAGCGTACTGGATATCTCGTCGAGATAAATCGGCAGCATTTTTTCCGGGATTTCCAACAGCGGATGCAACTCAATAATCAGTTGAATAGCATCAAGCGGTTGAGATTGATTATCCCTGAATTTGGTTACGGAAGCGGCATCAATATCAATATGATCGAGCTGATAAGTTTCCGCTTGAAAATGGTATTGGTAGTCACCTATTGCCAGAGAATACTGCTGCTGTCCATGATAGGTAGGATTAATTAATTTTTCGTGATATAGCTCACGTAATATTTTTGTCACCAGATGGCGATTGGCATGGAGCCAGTTCTCTGCGTTGAGGTGCAGAGTGTGATTATCGGAGTTAATATGCAGTGGACTCATGGTGATAACAATCCCTATTCATAATCAAAAATCCTATCCAACATAGTCGTTGTACACTGGAAACAAATCGGTACGCTTAATTCTGAAATTTTCGAATATAAGCATCCTTTTCCAAGTATTCATTCCGGTTCTCTTAGACAGGTGACTTTTGGGGTATTCAATTTTGATAACATTAATACAAATTATTATCATTAACAACTGTGTAAGTGTAAGGATTTACTCTATTTTTGCTTAAATAGCAGTCAAAAATGTGGCGTTATGGCGCTGCGTTGGGATGAGTAAGATGAATTGGGGGAGAATTTTTGATCGGCTGTAACCTTCAATTAAACCCGCTTTTATACTGAGATGATGTTCAATGACATGCTGTAATTATTTCCAGAGTGAGATAGCATAATGCCCAGGCGTTTTGAAAAGCGTCTGTGATTTTTTAATATGGTTGAGGAAAAGTGTGTCTACCGCAGAGGTCATTAATACGATATCACTGACAGAGCAGGTATTGCGGGAAACCTTTGGTTATTTGCAATTCCGGCCTGGTCAGCAACAAGTTATCAATACCATTCTTGAGGGGCGTGATTGTTTAGTCATTATGCCGACTGGTGGCGGTAAATCATTGTGTTACCAAATTCCGGCGCTGGTACAGGAAGGGGTAACTTTGGTTGTTTCGCCGTTGATCTCTTTAATGAAAGATCAGGTGGATCAACTGCGGGCAAATGGCGTTGCGGCGGATTGCTTGAATTCAACTCAGGTCCGCGAACAGCAGATTGATGTGATCCGGCGTTGCCGTCAGGGCATGATTAAATTGCTGTATATCGCCCCTGAGCGTTTGATGATGGATAACTTCCTTGAGCAACTTCTGGAATGGCAACCAGCAATGCTGGCTGTGGATGAAGCTCACTGTATTTCACAGTGGGGCCATGATTTCCGACCAGAATATCGGGCGTTGGGGCAGCTCAGGCAACGCTTTCCGACATTACCTGTCATTGCGTTGACGGCCACCGCAGATGAAACGACTCGCAATGATATTGTCCGACTACTGAATCTTAATAATCCACTTATCCATATCAGCAGTTTTGACCGCCCCAATATTCGTTATACCTTGATAGAAAAATACAAACCATTGGATCAACTGTGGTTATTTATTCGCGGTCAAAAAGGTAAAAGCGGTATTGTTTACTGTAATAGCCGTAGCAAAGTTGAAGAGATATCAGAGCGTTTACAAAAACGTGGCTTGAGTGTTGCGCCATACCATGCCGGGTTGGATAACAGCCAGCGTGCGCGGGTGCAGGATGCATTTCAGCGTGATGATTTGCAAGTTGTAGTGGCAACCGTAGCATTTGGTATGGGAATTAATAAACCCAATGTTCGGTTTGTGGTTCATTTTAATATTCCACGTAATATCGAATCCTATTATCAGGAGACCGGGCGTGCCGGGCGTGATGGTCTGCCGGCGGAAGCGGTGTTGTTTTATGATCCTGCTGATATGGTATGGCTTCGCCGTTGTCTGGAAGAGAAAGAGGTGGGCACACAGCAGGATATTGAGCGGCATAAGCTCAATGCAATGGGGGCTTTTGCCGAAGCGCAAACTTGCCGCCGTCTAGTGTTATTGAACTATTTTGGTGAAAGCAAACAAACCCCTTGCAGTAACTGTGATATCTGTCTTGATCCACCAAAAAATTATGATGGCTTGGTGGATGCCCAAAAAGCGCTTTCTTGTATTTACCGGGTTGGGCAGCGCTTTGGTATTGGTTATATTGTTGAAGTGCTTAGAGGCGCGAATAATCAGCGTATCCGTGATATGAGACATGATCATTTGCCGGTTTATGGTATCGGTAAAGATCAAAGTCAGGAACACTGGGTGAGTGTATTGCGGCAGCTTATTCATTTAGGCTTTATCAGTCAAAACATTGCCAATTATTCTGCATTACAATTAACGGAAGCTGCGCGTCCGATATTGCGTGGTGAAGTTTCGCTAAAACTGGCTGTTCCACGAATACAGAATCTGAAAGGGCGTAATCAGCAAAGTAAATCGTATAGTGGTAATTATGATCGCAAACTATTTGCCAAGCTACGTAAATTACGGAAATCTATTGCTGACGAAGAAAATATCCCTCCTTTTGTTGTATTTAACGATGTCACGCTGATTGAAATGGCAGAGCAATGCCCGGTGACGGAGGGTGAAATGTTATTAATCAACGGGGTAGGGCAACGGAAACTTGAACGTTTTGGTAATGTCTTTATGGCCTTAATACGTGAACATCTAGAGGAGTTTGGATAGTCAGAGGGCAACTTATGACGCCAGAAATGTTGAAAGAAAGTTGGCTCAATCGTGAGATGCAGTTTTCTGCTTTTGCCAACGGGCCTTTATTAGATTTTTGGCAAGCTAGGGAAGAGTGTGAATTTATTGGTGTCGATAATGTACTGATACGTTATGTCCGTTTTTGTGCAACGATAAAAAATTATAGAGCGGTTGTTATCTTTCCTGGCCGTAGTGAAAGTTATGTTAAATACTCGGAAGTAGCATTTGATTTTTATCACCTTGGCTACGACATTTTTATTATTGATCATCGTGGACAGGGGCGATCCAGCAGGATGCTTGCAGATCCACAAAAAGGGCATGTAGAAAAATTTGATGATTATATTGATGACGTTGAAATATTAATAGAAAGAGAAATTCTTCCTCGTCATTATTCTCACTGTTATGCGTTAGCCCATTCAATGGGTGCGGCAATATTAGGGGGATTTTTATTACGTCACGGCCAGGTATTTGATGCAGCAGCCCTTTGTGCTCCTATGTTTGGTATTAACTTTCCTATGCCACGTTGGTTGGCAACTTTCCTGGTAAATCGGGCTGAAAAGCGGCCAGATATGCGCAACCATTATGCGGTACTAACTGGGAAATGGCGTCCGTTGCCTTATTTGATAAACCTTCTGACGCACAGTTATGAACGTTATAGCCGTTACCTCCGTTATTACGCGGATAATCCGGAATTACGCATAGGTGGCCCAACATATCACTGGATGAGGGAAAGTATCTGGATTGGCGATATGCTGATAGAAAAAGCCGGAGAAATTGAGACACCGCTGATGGTCTTAGAAGCCAGTGAGGATAAAGTCATTAATAATCAGAAAATACGGGCTTTTTGTGAATTACGTAGGAGAGAGAGGGCTTTCATTGAAGAGCCGTTACTGTTAATTATTCAGGGGTCGCATCATGAAATCCTATTTGAAAAAGATAAATTACGTAGCCAGGCACTCAACGCCATTTGTGATTTTTTTGACCAGAATTGACTCAATTAAATGATAGGAACGATAACTATGTATCACATTGTTGCTTCAGATTTAGATGGCACTTTGCTGTCTCCTGATCACAAATTGACTTCTTACACCAAGGAAACTCTTAATTTACTGACCAATAAAGGCATTCATTTTATTTTTGCTACTGGTCGTCATCATGTAGATGTTGCGCAAATCCGAGATGTTCTTGGTATTGATGCCTATATGATTACTTCCAATGGCGCTCGGGTACACAATGCTATGGGTGAACTGGTTTTCAGTCACAATGTTGAGCCTGAGATTGTGCATGACTTGTGTCTAATGGAGTTTGATAACGCTGATATTTTGACGAATTATTATTGTCATGATCACTGGTATATGAATCGTGAATGCCCTGAGCAGAAAGAATTTTTTCAGGAATCAGTGTTTCATTATCAACTTTTTGAGCGTGACAACTTCAAAACCGATGATGTATGCAAAGTTTATTTTACCTGCGAAGATCATGATCTATTGGTTGTGTTGGAAGAGAAAATCAAAACACGTTGGGGTGATAGAGTCAATGTGAGTTTCTCGTTGCGCAATTGCCTGGAAGTGATGGCAGGTGGAGTGTCGAAAGGTCATGCACTTGAGCGGGTAGCCCAATCTATGGGCTATAAACTGAGTGATTGTATTGCTTTTGGTGATGGCATGAATGACTTTGAAATGCTGACGGTAGCAGGTAAGGGCTGTATTATGCAGGATGCTCACCAGCGCTTGAAAGATATCCTGCCAGAAATGGAAGTGATTGGCTCAAACGCTGATGATGCAGTTTCCCATTATTTGTGCGAAATGTATCAGGTTTAATTTATTATCCATTGTAATTACAGCGCTATTGGCGCTGTTTTTTCATTTATTTACTGTTTGTCATATTTATAGCTCTGTCATCAATGGTAGTATTTGTAAATCCCGTAAACAGATTTCAATATCATTGGCTTTATTGATATGCTCTTGGTTTTCAATATCAAAAATATCTTTTGTCGTAATAATCAATGAGCCTTTTTTGTCATTTTTATCAGAAACAGGTATTATTTCTTCTGCCCTTGGAACTAAAGTTGGGTCTATTTCTATTGGTAAATAGAGCATCCAGCCGGAATGAATTCTATCTGGAAAAACTTGTTTTTGTTTTAACGAATAACCTCTTGTATCTACTAAAATAAATGGAGAGTTTCTAATCGATATTGAATTTTTTAAAAGCTCAATAATATCTTGAAAATTAAATTTATCTTTTTCTAAATTGATGCTTATAGATATATTAGTTTTACCTAATCTAACAGGATTAACATGGATTTTATCTTCACCCATATATAGAATACTGTTGTTGTTCTCATCTACTCCATCAGATAATGATTTCACAATAAATCCAGAGTTTTCATCATAAGTTTCTTTAAAATCCTCTATAGCATATTTAGTAGGTCCATTTTCATCAAATGCATTATTTTTTAATCTTTCTTCTTGAGTATAACCAGGCAAATACCAACCACTTTTTCTAGTTGTTAACTTATTTATCTTGCATGTAATTTGATATAAATCAAGTAATGCATTTTCAGGAGTTAAAGCCTCATTTGAGTCATGAAATAATTTTATTCTTGAAAAGATCATTGACATTTTTAACTCTCCTTTTTGTGAGAATGATTAAAGTTTAGTGTTAAATACTGTAATGTTAGGAAACATAGAAAATGTCGTAAGAAAGTATTCATAAGATATTGGCTCTAGAAAGTGCCAATGGGATTTTGGAATATTTTTTAATGAAGCACATACATTATTTTGTCTTTCTGCTTGCCACATCATGCTTTCAAGTTCGGCCTTATCTGTTGGTTTTTTCTTAAATTCAGCATAAAACCATTTGGGTAACCCATCTTCAAAAAACTGATCATACAGAGCCTTAGTCTCAAGAAATAAGCATTGTGTAGGTTTCCAACCATTAAAAATCACCATGATCGGTTATGTCGCTTAAACGGATTACGGCTTTGTCTGTCATATTTATAACTCTGTCATCAATGGTAGTATTTGTAGATCCCGCAAGCAGATTTCAATATCATTGGCTTTATTGATATGCTCTTGGTTTTCAATATCAAAAATATCTTTTGTCGTAATAATCAATGAGCCTTTTTTGTCATTTTTATCAGAAATAGATATTATTTCTTCTGCCATTGGAACTAAAATCGGGTCTATTTCTATTGGCAAATAGAGCATCCAGCCAGAATAAACTCTATCTGGAAAAACTTGTTTTTGTTTTAGCGAATATCCTCTGGCATCCATCATGATTATTGGAGAGTAATGGTTGCTAACTAAAGAAGCTACGAAGTCAATACACTTAGAATGATTAAATTTTTCTTTTTCTAAACTAAGATCAATGCCTACATCCGTTTTTCCTAGCCTATTACTATAGTCACGGCTTGAATACATGATTCTGTTTTTTAACTTTACATCACCTGGAACATCAAATAATGTTTTTATGATAGATTTAAAACTCTCATCATAACTTTCTTTGAATTGATTTATGGCATATTCAGTAATACCACTTTCATCAAAAACATTATTTGCTTTTATTTCGTCTAGATCATATCCTGGTAGATGCCATCTACTTGAACTATTAGATACCTTATTTATTTGTTGCATAATGCAGTATGTGTCATCCAATGCTAATTCCGGCGTTATCTTTTCTTTTAAATCATAAAACATTTCTATTCTAGCGTGTATTATGTTCATCTTTTTAACCCTAATTTTAAAATAAATATCCACATTTAAGGTGTATTAAATTTTTTAATGTTAATAAATTTAGAAAAAGCCTTGGTAAAATATCCGTAAGATACTGGTTGCAAAAAATGCCAATGCGATTTAGGGATATTTTTTAATGAAGCACATACATTATTTTGTCTTTCTGCTTGCCACATCATGCTTTCAAGTCCGGTCTTATCTGTCGGTTTTTTCTTAAATTCAGCATAAAACCATTTGGGTAACCCATCTTCAAAAAATTGATCATACAGAGCCTTAGCCTCAAGAAATAAGCATTGTGCAGGTTTCCAGCCATCGAAATTTGTATCCATGTATAACCAAGTTTCAATTATGTTTAATTCAGGGTTGTATATCGTCCCGGCAATTTTTGTTTGGTAGGCAATGGTTATTTCTGAATACGATGTGGTCTTTTCCCAGACCATCATTACTTTCCCAATAGCCGGACATTTCTCACATTCGGTACGGGACGAAGCAATAGTTTGTGTATCCGCTTTTGCCTTGTCTTGCTCACCTTCTTTATCTTTGGTGCTTTCCATCACACCAACGGCGACTAATCCCGATGCACAAGCAGCCAGTGTCCATTCAGCAGCAGCTAAAAGAGCGGGAGCCGCTGGCGCAAGGAGTGGTAATGGCATATCAATTTCTCCTTTTCAATAAATTATCCATGACCCGAAAATAATCACGGTATTTTTCTCGTCTCTCCATTTTACCGGGTTAATGTATTAGCCCGGTAAAATGGAGAAGACAGGCGGAGCGCGTCAGTGTTGCCCTAAATAGGCCAAAGCGATTGTCGTCTCATTAAGCGAGAAAATCCTTCTGGCTGGCAATCAGTTTTGCGCCACAGGCTGTTTGCATACCTTCTAATGCGACAGGTTTTCCCTGATGCTTTAAGTCATTACTCCCTTCCACAATAGGGAAAACTCCTTTGCATTTAGGGCAGTTTACTAAATCACCTTTAGCGGCAATTGGTACGCCTTGATAAACCCAATCATCAATGGCGGTAATGACTTTACCGCCATGATCGGTTAGGTCGTTTAATCGGATTACGGCTCTATTTGTCATATTTATAACTCTGTCATCAATGGTAGTATTTGTAGATCCCGCAAGCAGATTTCAATATCATTGGCTTTATTGATATGCTTCTGGTTTTCAATATCAAAAATATCTTTTGTCGTAATAATCAATGAGCCTTTTTTGTCATTTTTATCAGAAATAGATATTATTTCTTCTGCCATTGGAACTAAAGTCGGGTCTATTTCTATTGGTAAATAGAGCATCCAGCCAGCACTTAAGCGGTCTGGAAAAACTTGTTTTTGATTTAATCTGTAGCCTCTAGCATCTGTCATAATAAATGGAGAATATCTATGAGAAACCAAATGTTTAATAAAATCGATAAAATTTTTAAGGTTGAATTCTTCTTTTTTAAGTTCAAGACTAATAGATATATTAGTTTTTCCCAATCTATTGTAATTAGAATGAATATCATCTTGTGAAATGTATGTAATATTATTTTCTAATTTTTCACTTTCAGAATTATCAATTGTAGGATTGTCAAATAGTGACGTTATAATAGATTTTCCGTCATCCTCATAAATTCTCCTGAATTCTTTTAAAGCATATTCAGTAATGCCATTTTCATTAAATACGTTATTTTCTCTAATTTCTTCTTCACTATATCCAGGTAAATGCCAACCACTTGAATTATTACTGAGATTATTAATTTGATTCATTAACTGATATATATCGTCCAATGCTAATTCCGGTGTGATGGCTTCTCTAAGATCATAAAATAATTTTATTCTTGGGTGTATAATGAACATGTTTCAATTCTCCTATAGATTATTCTGGTTATTAAGACATCATAGTATTAAAAGTTTTAATATTGAGATATGGAGCAAAAGCTTCTGTAAAATATGAATAAGATACAGGTTGTAGAAAATGCCAGTGAGATTTTGGAATGTTATTTAATACGATACATCCTTCGTTTTGTTTTCTGGCTTGCTTCAACATACTATCATGCCCAGACAGTTTTTTCTTACCTAACTTTACCTTACGATAAAAACCATTAGGTTCCCCATTTTTAAAGAATTGATCGTAATTCGCCTTAGCTTCAAGAAATAAGCATTGTGCAGGTTTCCAGCCATCAAAATTTGTATCCATGCATAACCAAGTTTCAATTATGTTTAATTCAGGGTTGTATATCGTCCCGGCAATTTTCGTTTGATAAGCAATTGTTATTTCTGAATACGATGTGGTTTTTTCCCAAACCATCATTACTTTCCCAATAGCCGGACATTTCTCACATTCGGTACGGGACGAAGCAATTGTTTGTGTATCCGCTTTTGCCTTGTCTTGTTCACCTTCTTTATCTTTAGTGCTTTCCATCACACCAACGGCGGCTAACCCTGTTGCACAAGCAGCCAGTGTCCATTCATCAGCAGCTAAAAGAGCGGGAGCCGCTGGCGCAAGAAGTGGTAATGGCATATCAATTTCTCCTTTTCAATAAATTATCCATGACCTGCAAGTAATCACGGTATTTTTCTCGGCTCTCTGTTTTACCGGATTCAGGCACGTCTTGATACACGCAATCATCAATGGCGGTAACAACTTTACCACCATGATCGGTTGTGTCGTTTAATCGGATTACGGCTCTGTTTGTCATATTTATAACTCTGTCATCAATGGTAGTATTTGTAGATCCCGCAAGCAGATTTCAATATCATTGGCTTTATTGATATGTTTCTTGTTTTCAATATCAAAGATATCTTTTGTAGTGATAATCAATGAGCCTTTTTTGTCATTTTTATCAGAAACAGGTGTTATCTCTTCTGCCATTGGAACTAAAATCAGATCTATTTCTATTGGTAAATAGAGCATCCAGCCGGCACTTAAACGATCTGGGAAGACCTGTTTTCTTTTTATTCTATAATTATCAGTTTCTACCATAATATAAGGTGAATTATGGCTAAAAACCAGAAACTTGATAAAATCAATCAACTTAAGAAAGTGAAACTCTTTTTCTTTAATGGATATATTAATCTCTATTTTTGTTTGGCCTTGTCTTTCAACATGATAATTAAAGTAACTAACTGAACATGCTTGCCCATCCTCGCTTCCATCCCAGACGCCTGATATAACCGTAGGATCTTCTTCCGTATAATTTTCTTTAAAGTCGCTTATACATTCGTTTGTTATTCCTCTCTCATCAAAAGCTACCCGAGTTAATGCTTCTTCGCGGCTATTTCCTCCTAAGTACCATATTTTAGTGTATCCAAAGAAGATATCTTCCAATTGTTTTACGATTTTATAGGTATCATTAACTGCAATGTCTGGAGTTAATGGCTTTTTCCAATCTGTATATATTTCTATGTCTAAAGATAAAATAGTCATTCATTTTTCCTATTAGAAATTATTCGGTTAACAAGGAGTATGAAATACTTTAATATTGGAATAAATAGATAATTTCTCTAAATAATAGGCGTAGCTTATAGGTTGCATAAAATGCCAATGAGAATTTGGTGTACTGTTTAATGAAGTACACACCCATTGTTGTCTTTTTCCTTGTTTTTGCATTGAGTAGCCTGACGATTTCCACCAAGGTTTGGGTTTACCATTTTCAAAGAACTGATCATACTTAGCCTTAGCCTCAAGAAATAAGCATTGTGCAGGTTTCCAGCCATCGAAATTTGTATCCATGCATAACCAAGTTTCAATTATGTTTAATTCAGGGTTGTATATCGTCCCGGCAATTTTTGTTTGGTAGGCAATGGTTATTTCTGAATACGATGTGGTCTTTTCCCAGACCATCATTACTTTCCCAATAGCCGGACATTTCTCACATTCGGTACGGGATGAAGTAATTGTTTGTGTATCCGCTTTTGCCTTGTCTTGTTCATCGTCTCTATTTTTGGTGCTTTCCATCACACCAACAGCGGCTAATCCTGTTGCACAAGCAGCCAGTGTCCATTCAGCAGCAGCTAAAAGAGAAGGAGCCGCTGGCGCAAGAAGTGGTAATGGCATATCAATTTCTCCTTTTCAATAAATTATCTATAACCTGCGAATAATCACGGTATTTTTCTCGTCTCTCCATGTTACCGGATTAATGTATTAGCTCGATAAAATGGAGAAGACAAGCGTAGCGCGTCAGTGTTGCCCTAAATAGGCCAAAGTGATTGTCGTCTCATTAAGCGAGAAAATCTTTCTGGTTGGCAATCAGTTTTGCGCCGCAGGCTGTTTGCATACCTTCCAATGCAATAGGTTTTCCATGATGCTTTAAGTCATTACTCCCTTCCACAATAGGGAAAACCCCTTTGCATTTAGGGCAGCTTACTAAATCACCTTTAGCGGCAACAGGTACGCCTTGATACACGTAATTAACCTGAGTTCTGGTTAAGCCGTCACTAATATGTCCATTTCTGAGCGGGAGATATTCAGTGACGGTTTGTTCTCTTTGAAACAATAAGCGATTAGCCCTCCTAACACA
>NZ_JBHFKV010000036.1:0-52821 GCF_042879355.1 Photorhabdus sp. RM71S
TCGCCCCCGAAAAACACGGGGTGGGAAAACACCGAATGAATTATTTAAGGGAATACGAACATGTTTACTTCCAGATTAACGATGTTGCACTTATTATGTGAATCTACCAAATCTATTTATTCCGAAAAAAAACTTATTTCAATTAATTATTCAGACTCTTATAAGAGTCTGAATAACTTTATTCTCCAATAATTAACGTAAAAAGAAAACAATTTATTCTAATATTTTCTCTGCATATAAAATTAATGATGAATTAGCTCCAATAAATACAGCGTTACCGTTGAAGGTTTCGCGCCTTTATCTACCAACGTTAATTTATTATTAGCTATAGACACATTAATCTGGTTAGTCACCTCTGGCGGCGTCATTTTTTCCAGCGATCCGCCTTCTTGAATACGATATGCTTTAACTTTAAATTTCTTGCAACCTATATGATCAATCACCACTGTAACGCCGTGATCACTATAAGTATAATCACGAGTTTTAGGCCTCAAAAGAGAATCTTCAGGAAGTTGTTGTACTGGCTCTTTCTGCACTACCGCATTATTAGATTGAATGGTTGTCGGATCAACACCGCCAAACCATTTATTCTTACTACCGGTATCCGTTAATTGATCTAATGTTCGGCTGGTATCCAAATAGTATTGTCGATATAAATCCGCAGGAACTGGTGCTACATTACCATCAGAAAAACCCTTATCCACTTTATAATTTGCCGCGAGGATGTTAATTTTATTACCCGATTTATTTTCGGCAGCCAAAACCGTCAAGCCAGTTGAAAAATCCTTTTGACCACTTAATATATAAGGTGTTTTCAACATTTTAGCAAAAAGACCAAAAGATTGGGCTGAATAGGTACAGAAATTTCTAACACTTGGGTTTTTAGAATTAGGTTGATCATTAAATAAACCAAAAGGTAAACCATCACCCCGATAATAATGAGCCAGGTCAACTTTGGTATATTGCATATAAATCAATGAGGAGGCGATATAGGCTGCATTTTTAGGACTCTGCACTTTTGTAAATGTATTTCTCGATCCAAAAGGAGTAGAGTTCCACTCAGTACAAATACTCTCAGTTTTAGTAAAGCCATAAGTATGCAAACTTTTCTGAATCGTATTACCCATATCAATAATGTTTTGCGGGTCCCCAGTATCAACGTATCCATGCCAGGAAAAGAAATCTAACGGTACATTATTATCACGACAATATCGGAAAAATCCATCAATATAATGTCCTCCTGCATGATTACTAAACGAAATACCTGCACCACCGACTTTAGCATCAGGATCAACCACCTTAATTAATCTCACTACTTTTTCATATAATTGATAATACTTTTGTGGATCATCACTATTCCAGAAAAACAGCAAATCAGGCTCGTTCCAAATCTCCCAATAACTTATTTTTCTCGGCAGCCCAATGTTGGCATAGTTTACACCATAACGATTCACCAAGGCTTTAACTAATGCTGCATAAACATCAAAATCCTCTGGCATTTCATAACCGCCATCAAGTGAACGCCCAATACGAAAAAAAAGTTGTCGCTGAATATTATCTGGATTCACATCTACTTTATTATTCAAAACATCACGCAAATAAGCATCGGTCATTTCATAATTGGCATCTTTTAATGCAAGATTCACATCATGATTTCTCATCCCAATAGCCGCATTGGGAAAAATACTTCTGACATTTGCAATATCAGCAACAAGCTTTTTAGCCGCCGGTTTCTTTTCCTCCGGCACATTGATAATCATTTGATCTTGGTTGTTTTTCCTATCCACCTGGAAATAATTATCTATATCCCCAATACCAAAGCCGTCATGGAGCCGGACATGTGTAACTCCCATCTGATTAAATTCATTATCTAAATCAGGGAAACCTGGCGCTATCGATTTAGGAAGACCATTGACACCATTAACCGCTTTAAGATGTGAGTTATACCCCGCTGATAAATCTCGATGATTTTTATTAAATGAAAAAATTTTAGTCATAATACCCTCTATATTAATTAAGAAATTGTACTCCTATAAACCAAAAACAATATCAAAGAATAAATAAATTTATCTGAAAACTCAATAACAATAAATGAATGGAAGACCCAGACAATAGTTAAATATTACTTTTAACTACACCTTAAAATTACCAGCTATTACTTTGAATTTATTGAATTAAATAAACAATTACATTAACACAATTATTTAAGATAATAAAATTGACTCGACGGCCTATTTACTCATAGAATCATAAAAAGAGAAAAAAACACACAATAAAACCATACAGAGCGTAGATTATATTTAAAAACATCGTACAAAAGATCATTGACACATATTAAAAACATATTTCCAACCTTAACAAGCCACCATGAAATATAAAAAACCATATAATTCAATTAATTGCTATCAAAATGGCTCTTTTCAGAGCCTATCAGATTAAAATAATTTTATTTTTCATTGATTAATTGAACAGGGGAGATAATTTACAATAATATCTCTATTGCATATAAAATCAATTATCATCCAGCTCTAATGAATATAATGTTACCGTTGCAGGCTTCGCTCCCTTATCCACTAGCGTTAATTTATTATTAGCTATAGACACATTAATCTGATTAGTCACTTCCGGTGGTGTCATTTTTGCCAGAGATCCACCTTCTTGAATACGGAATGCTTTGACTTTAAATTTTTTATAACCTATATGATTAATTACTACGGTAACACCTTGGTCGCTATCAGCATAATCACGATTTTTAGCTCTCAACATATTATTATCTGGAAATGGCTTAACAGGCTCATGTTGTACTACCGCGTTATCAACGTGAACGGTTGTCGGATCAACACCGCCAAACCATTTATTCTTACTCCAAGTATCCGTTAATTGATTCAGTGTTCGGCTGGTATCCAAATAGTATTGTTGATATAAATAATCAGGGGCTGCATTACCATCGGCAAGACTCTTATCAACTTTATAATTTGCGGCAAGGATATTAATTTTATTGCCTTCAGCATTCTCAGTTGCCAAAACGGTTAAACCTGTTGAGAAATCCCTATGACCACTTAAGATATAAGGTGTTTCAAACATTCTGGCAAACAGGTAAAAGGATTGAGCTGAATAAGTGCAAAAATTTTTAGCACATGGGTTTTTAGGATTAGATTGGTTATTAAACAAACCAAAAGATAAGCCATCTCCGCGATAATAATAAGCTCTGTCAGCTTTTATATATTGCATATAAATCAACGTAGAAACAATATATGCCGCATTTTTAATTCCCTGAACTTTTGTATATGTATTTTTTGTTCCAATTGGGCTAGAATTCCATTCAGTACAAAAACTTTCTGTATTGGTAAAACCATAAGTATGCAAACTTTTTTGAACCACATTCCCCAAATCAATAATGTTTTGTGGATCTCCAGTTTCAACGTATCCATGCCAGGAAAAGAAATCTAACGGTACATTATTATCTCTACAATATTGTAAAAACTCATCAAGATAATCTTCTTGTCCTCTATCAATAAATGCAATACCCGCACTACCTACTTTAACCGAAGGATCAATAGCTTTAATTATTCTTGCAATCTTGGCATATAATTCATAATATTTTTTAGGATCATCATTATTCCAGAAGAAAAATAAATCAGGCTCATTCCAAACTTGCCAGTAAGTTATTTTTCTTGGTAAACCAATTCTGGCATAGTTTAAAGCATAGCGATTTACCAACGTGGCGACTAATATTGCATAAATATCAAAATTCTGCGGTATTTCATAACCACCATCACCGGTACGTCCAATACGAAACATGATTTGTCGCTGAATATTATCTGGATTCAGCTCTGCTTTATTATTCATAATATCGCGCAGATAATCGTCAGTCATTTTATAATTAACCTCTTTTAATGCCAGACTAATATCATTATTTCTCATCCCGGCAGCCGCATTGGGAAAGATGCTTCTGATATTTGCAATATCAGTGAGCAGTTTTTTAGCCGCGGGTTTATTTTCTTCTGGGACATTAACAATTATTTGATTTCGATCATTAACTCTATCCACCTGGAAATAATTATCCATATCGCCAATACCAAAACCATCATGAAGCCTGATATTCGTAATTCCCATCTGATTAAATTGATCATCTAAATCAGGGAAACCCGGCATCAAAGATTTAGGAACACCATTGACACCATTAACTTCTTTAAGCAATGAATGATTCCCTGCGGATAAATCTCGATGATTTTTATTGAATGAGAAAATTTTAGTCATAATAAACCTCTATACTCATTAAGAATGATATTGTTATAAGTGTAAAATAATATAGAAGAATAAATATATTTCTCTGACAACTCAACAACAATAAATGAACCGGATACTTAGAGAATAGTTAAATATCACCTTTAACTATATCTTAAAATTACCACCTATTAATTTTAATTTATTACAGCAATCAACAATCACATAGATATAATTATTTATGCCAATAATCTAACCTGTGATTTATTTAACAAAATCAGCACCAAAGAACATATATTTCAATAATAAATTGATATTAATAACGATAGTAAAAAAACACCCAATAAAATCGTATAGTGAGTGAATTATATTAAATAATATCACATAAGATCATTAATATATCTTGGCAAGCCTCTTTTGCAATAACGACATAAATACCGTTAATTTTGCTGGCGGGTGAGCAAGTGCCCGCAGTAAATAAATATCTTCTTTACGTCCATCTGGATCATCAAATAAAGGAATAAGTTTTTCAGAACGAATATCTGCTGATACCACCCAATTAGGCAGAAGCGCTATTCCAAATCCACTCACTGCGGCCATTCTCAATGTTTCAAAGTCATCACTGCGAAAAATTCTATTCTCATCGTTGAAGTTAATATAATCCCGATAACGTGACCAGCAAATGCCCACGGGGTCATGATGTTTATCAAGCAAATAGTGATTACTTAATTCGGTAAATGACGTCGGTGTTCCATGCCTTTGAATATAGCCTGGGCTGGCACAAATAATCCAAGTTTGTGTAGAGATGCACTTTGAATAAAGCGTGCTATCTTTTAATTCACCAATACGAATAACGGCATCAAGACGATCTCTGACAGGATCAGTTAAACGTTCGGTTTGATCAAGTTCAACCTGAATTTTAGGATATTGAGTAAATAGCTCTGCTAGCATCGGAATAATATGTTGACGCCCAAAGGTTGGCAAACAAGCTATACGTAATACCCCTTGCGGCTCACCATTCAATGCCGCTAATTCAGCCTGAACATCAACAAGATCATTGATAATACCTTGCGCCTTTGAAAATAAAATCTCCCCGGCATCAGTCAACGATAAACCACGGGTAGAACGAAAGAATAGTTTTGTCTCTAGCATCTGTTCGAGGTTATCTACTTGACGAGTGATAGAAGATGCCGCCATACCTTGCAAACGAGCAACGGCAGAAAAACTTTGTGAGCGGGCAACATGAATGAATGTTGCTAGCATATCGGTACGTAATAAATCTTTCATCGCAATTTTTACCTTCGAATATTCAAACGCCTTATATACCTTATAGATTTCAAGATGCATCGCGACGGCAAGGGAGCGAATCCCCGGGAGCATAGATAACGATGTGACCGGGGTGAGTGAGTGCAGCCAACAAAGAGGCAGCTTGAAAGATAACGGGTATATATTACAAATAATACACAACATCATAATAACGCTATCATCTTTGCATTCTACGCAAAACAACTTCGCTCGCTCTCTTCATTCCCGCAATCTGCGGATAGTGTCAAAATCATTTCATCATAATTCCGGCCAAATGCTGAGAGTTCCCATGTCAAATACAGCAATTAAACCAAATCCTATTTCTTCCGTTTCTCTTATCTTATTATCTGCTGCTTGTGGTTTTGCTGTAGCGAACATTTATTATAACCAACCATTATTGCCAGTAATTGGGACAAGTTTTAACGTTAATGGTTCAATATCTGGCTGGATCGCGACACTAACGCAGATCGGCTACGCAATGGGGCTTCTCTTTTTTGGACCACTTGGAGATGCACTAAGCCGTCGCAAACTGATTTTCTGCCTCTTAATCGGCAATATAATCAGCCTTATCTTATGTGCCACAGCACCAAATTTTACATATCTTCTGGCAAGTAGCCTGATTGTGGGGCTAACTTCTATTTCAGCACAGATCATCATTCCTGCCGTATCCGGCTGGGTAATCCCAGAAAAGCGCGGCCGAGCGGTAGGAAGCCTGATGAGTGGCCTTTTTGCCGGAGCACTGCTTGCCAGGGCACTGAGTGGTGCAGTCGGAGAACATGTCGGCTGGCGTGAAATGTTTATATTGGCAGCTTTAATTGATATATGCCTGCTTTTTCTGGTCTGGTTTATATTGCCACAAATAGAAATACCACACACGATAACTTACAG
This sequence comes from Photorhabdus sp. RM71S, assembly GCF_042879355.1. Lineage (NCBI taxonomy): Bacteria > Pseudomonadati > Pseudomonadota > Gammaproteobacteria > Enterobacterales > Morganellaceae > Photorhabdus > Photorhabdus sp. RM71S. The sequence continues at coordinate 6,421 of NZ_JBHFKV010000036.1, forward strand.
CCAACTTCTTATTTCACTCGGTAAATTAATAAAGCAACAATCCCTTTTGCGTGAAGCAGCATTATCCGGTTTTTTACTGTTTGCCGCTTTTAATACGCTGTGGGGTTCTCTGGCCTTATTGCTTTCTCAACCACCTTACGGATGGGGAAGCGATATTACAGGCCTCTTTGGTTTGACGGGAATTGTGGGAATGTTAGCTTCACCAATAATAGGTTCATTGACAGATCGCTTTGGTGGGAGAGCTATTGTTGCCACAGGTGCTTTATTAGTGACATTAGCCTTGTGTCTAATTAGCGGCACGAGCCACAGTATTCTATTTTTATTCGCCAGTATTATTCTATTGGATCTTGGTAGCAGAGCGGGTTTAGTGGCAAATCAAACACGGTTATACACATTATTACCTGATGCCCGTAGTCGGCTTAATACCGTATTTATGACCTGCTATTTCACCGGCGGCGCAATAGGTTCCTCTTTGGGAGCTGTCGCAGCCTGGCATTTTTCTTGGTATGGCGTCGCTTTCAGCGGCGGAGGATGCGCATTATTAGCCGTTCTGAGGGTTCTGTTTAGTTCAAACAGCAGATAGAAGTTACGTCAGTGAAAATCATACATTCAATCATAACCCATAAGTTATGCATAACTCTTGAGTTATGCCTCAAGATGCGATATAACCTCCTCTGTTAAAGGAGGCTGAATGTTTGAGTTGATATTTCACCCTGATGCTTTAGATGAAATTCGGGCGCTTGATAAACCAATGAAAGCAAAAGTATTAACGGCACTTGATAAGCTAGAAGCAAAAGGCAATGCATTACGTTATCCCAATACTGATATTATTCGTGAGGGATTATTTGAATTGCGAGCTGGCAAGAAAGATATTACGCGAACTTTTTTTGCTTTCGCCAAAGGAAAGAAAATTTATATCTTACGTACATTTATAAAGAAAACACTAAAAACACCACCCACCGAAATAGCCATAGCCTTAAGAAGGCTTGAGGAGTTGAATGATGAGCATTAAAGGTGTCCCATATTCCGACGTTAAAGCTGAACTGCTTGCTGATCCAGAAGTTCATACCCTTTATATGGCTGAGAAAAAAGAAGAAGAGTTGAAGGAGCTTCTTCTTAATATGCGTAATCAGGCAGGATTAAATAGCACCCAAGTTGCCGAACGGATGGGAATCACTCAACCCGCCGTAAGCAAACTGGAAAGAAATGCTGGAAAGGCCAGTATTTTAACACTTGAGCGCTATGCTGCTGCTTGTGGAGTCAGTTTAAGCATTAGCTTTCTGTCTAATTAAGAGCAAGTAAAGCTGCCACCCTTAGTGACTGAATTAAGTTATTAGCAATCTGATCCTCATGATGAGGTTTATCTGTTCTCACCGAAAATCTCATTTACCACTTTATTTCCACTAATGCTTTCTAATCTCAACCGCGCTTTCCAGCGCGGTGATTTATTGAAGCGGTCACTAACCTGATGAAACTGTTTCCATCCCTACCAAACCTACTTTCAGATAGCCCGATTTACGCAAAGAATCCATCACGCTCATCAGTGTTTCATAATCCACGGTTTTATCAGCTTGAAAGAAAATGGTTGTCTCTTTATTGGATTGGGTCGTCTGATCCAATACCGCCGCCAAAGTATCATAATCGACCTGTTGATCTCCGACATAAAGCTGGCGATCAGCTTTAACCGTCAAGAATACCGGTTTTTCTGGACGCGGCTGCGGTTTTGCCGATGAAGCGGGTAAATCCACTTTAATATCAACGGTTGCCAGTGGTGCTGCTACCATGAAGATAATCAATAACACCAACATCACGTCAATAAATGGTGTGACGTTGATTTCATGCAATTCGCCACTATCATCCAGATCTTCATTAAGACGTATTGCCATAAATCACCTTGTCTTGCTATTTGCTAAATCCAGATCACGGCCAAGCAGTAATATTGACTGTGCCGCCATGTCACCAACCTGACCACGGTAAGCAACGATCATACGGGCGAAGATGTTATATATCACAACGGCAGGGATCGCTGCGACCAAACCAAGTGCTGTCGCTAACAAGGCCTCCGCAATACCCGGCGCCACAACCGCGAGGTTAGTTGTCTGTGAGTGGGCAATACCGATAAAGCTATTCATGATGCCCCACACCGTACCAAATAAACCAACGAAAGGAGAAATCGCCCCAATGGTTGCCAGATAGCCATTACCACGCCCCATATGACGGCTGATAGCCGCAACGGAACGTTCCAGACGGAAAGCGGCACGCTCTTTCGTGCTATTCAAATCAGTACTCTCAGAAGATAATTGACGTTCTGCCTGTACTTCACTCAGCAACAAGCGGCCAATACTGTGTTTGCTGAAACCTTCGGCAATTTCCGTAGCCTGATCAAGGCTATTCACGTCCGTTAAAGCGAATTGCTCTTTACGTAAACGACGGCCGGCAGCTATCAGTTCAGTACCTTTTGAGAAGAACAGAGCCCAAGTAATAACAGAAGCAATCACCAAGCCAATCATCACGGTCTTAACCACAACATCAGCGTTCTGATACATCCCCCAAATAGACAGATCAGTAGCAAAGCCACTAGAAAGGCTGGCTTCATCAGCAGGAGCTTTAGGTGCAACCTCATCCGTTGCAACCGGCGTCACTTGGGCGCCCTCCGTCGCAGATGCCGTTTGCAACGCAATCTGATTTGCAAGTGGTGCAGTTGCATCCGTCACCGCCGGGGGGGATGCCGGAATAGACCCTGAAATCTGTACGGTTTTCGCCGTGTTATTGGTCTCTGTTGCAGATGCTGGTGCTGTATCAGCCAATGCCGAACCTGCCAGCCCGAGCGCTAATATTATTGAAACAGTCAAATTTCGCATCAGTTGGCCTTTACTCCCTTTGCTATAAACCTTGTTATTTAGCAGTGAATTACTTTTCGTCATCTCACTAACCTTATTTATACTGAGTCTTTGCTCATCTTCACCAGATTGAATGAACATGCAGGCTGATAATATCAAACCTTAAGTGATTTGATAGTAATTATCATTATTGTTTAATAAAAAAGTATTACCCCTTCACAAAATAAAGTTAAGCACCCCCTACTCACAGGTAATGAGATGAATTTTCGTCAAGTTGTTCTAATCCCTTTGTACAAAAAGGTCTAAATCTTTTAACGTGTTAACTCTATTTTTTACACCATTTCAAAAATTGAAGTGTTCTAAGGTAGCAATGGATCATGGCAGAAAAAAAACTGGAAACTTCACTGGTCAATGCTGGTAGAAGCCAAAAATTTACTCAAGGCGCGGTCAATCCCATCATTCAGCGAACATCATCGGTGATCTTCGATTCTGTCGCCGCCAAAAGACATGCGACGCAAAACCGGGACAAGAGCGAACTGTTTTATGGCCGCCGTGGGACACAGACTCATTTCTCTTTTCAAGCAGCAATGGCTGAACTAGAAGGTGGCGCCGGCTGTATGCTTTACCCTTCTGGTGCTGCCGCGGTTAGTAATGCCATTCTCGCTTTTGCCGCCGCCGGTGATCATATTCTATTAACCGGTTCGGCTTATGACCCGACGCAAAGTTTCTGTGACAAGATATTGTCACGGATGAATATTACCACCGATTATTTCGATCCCATGATTGGCGAAGAAATTGCTGATCTGATTAAGCCTAATACCAAAGTGGTGTTTCTTGAATCCCCTGGCTCCATCACAATGGAAGTACAAGATATCCCCGCGATTGTCCGCGCAGTGCGCCAAGTCAATCCGGATATTGTCATCATGATCGATAATACTTGGGCAGCAGGCGTGCTGTTTAAAGCGCTAGAATTCGGCATCGATATTTCGATTCAATCAGGCACCAAATATATTATTGGTCACTCAGACGCAATGTTAGGTATTGCTGTGGCTAATGAACGCTGTTGTGTACAACTGCGAGAGAGTTCCTATTTGATGGGACAAATGGCAGATGCCGATACAGTTTATATGGCCAGTCGTGGATTACGGACTTTAGCTATTCGCCTGAAACAGCATGAAAAAAGCAGTATTGAAATCGCACGCTGGCTGCAACAACGAACCGAAGTCGCCGCAGTCTATCACCCCGCTCTGCCTTCCTGCCCCGGTCACAATAATTTTATCCGTGATTTCAGTGGCAGTAGTGGCCTGTTCTCTTTTCAATTGAAAGAGAAATTAACCCCACAGCAATTTACGGATTATCTGGATAATTTTCACCATTTTAAAATGGCATTCTCATGGGGCGGTTTTGAATCCCTGATCCTGGGTTATCAACCAGAAGAGATAAAAATGATGCGCCAGTACGGTGCGCCACAAAGAACGGGCACCCTGTTCCGCCTGCATGTCGGGCTGGAAAATGTTCAAGATTTGATTGATGATCTCACAGAGGGATTTAGTCGAATTTCGGTTGATTAATTTTGTTGTTATTCAATGTAATAAACTGAAAAACTTAACACTTGGAAGTCAGCATGAAACAATAATATAGATATTGCCAGTACAATGCATTTGCATTACACTTCGTTGAACAGATTCTCAAATCAGCATAACGAGGTAGAAATATGCACGCATTACCAAGTGTTGAGTTCGAGGTTGGTGCAGAATCCAAACTTACCCGTCGCAGTCAGACAACCATCCCAACATCTGTCCGTAAAGCGCTTAAGCTAAAACCAGGTCATGACAGTATCGCATATAAGATTTTATCTTCCGGTGATGTACTTATCAGTCGTAAAAATAGTGAAGAAGAAAAAGATCTTGTCATGGAATCATTTCTGAACTTTCTGGCAAAAGACATTCAGAAATATCCTGAACAAGTACAACAATTAGATGAACAACTCATTAACCGGGCGAAGTCACTTATCGCTGGAATAGACATAGATCTGAACAACCCATTATCTGCTGACGATGAGTAAAGAACTATGTATGATCGAGTGTGTGTAATAAACGGATGGGCTCTTTTTGCTCATCCATGCTTTATAGAACAATTAAAACAAGCAATAGATAAGGTAGTACAACTTCAGCAAAAATATCCAAATGACTACTTGAAAAAAAATGATACAAAACGCCTGGCTGCAATCATAAAACTCGTTACTGAAATTATTCCCAATGACCCAGCTAATATAGCCTTTCGTTTAGGTGACACATTGGGTGGAAAAAGAAAACACTGGTTCAGAGCAAAATTTTTCCAACAATATCGCCTTTTTTTCCGTTTCCACGCCGAAAGTAAAATTATTATCTTTGGCTGGGTAAATGACGAGAGAACAAAAAGAGCATATGGTGATAAGCATGACGCTTACAAAGTATTTGGTGAAATGCTTAACGTTGGACATCCACCGGACGATTGGAATTCTCTTTTAAAAGAGTCTATTGATTCACCACATTTAACTGAATTTATTAATGATGAGGATATTCTGGATGTGGTTCGTGAGCGTACCAAAAATCCAGCAAAGCGGATCAGAATTAATCTAGATGAAATTTAACATCGATTTTGATGAGCGAGCCTTAAAATGTACTTTGAAAAGGTTGCGATGAATCGCTCCTTTTCTATTTTTTTAACTTTTATTTGATGGTTATGTGCCCCAATTGATTCATTAGTATCAGCCATTAATTTTCTCTTATAAGGGATAAAGTCAAGCCATGCCAAAACTTTTACTGTAAACTGACTTTATATATACAGATGAAATAAATTTATTTTATACCCTATAGATTTCAAGATGCATCGCGACGGCAAGGGAGCGAGTCCCCGGGAGCATAGATAACGATGTGACCGGGGTGAGTGAGTGCAGCCAACAAAGAGGCAACTTGAAAGATGACGGATATATAACAGTCACAGGATAAGCAATGGAAGTACTAAACGGGATCATGCAGGCATTATGGCAGCATGACTTTTCTAAACTTGCCAACCCCGATGTTCTCTGGATTATCTATGGCATTCTATTCGTGACGCTGGTTCTGGAAAATGGCTTATTACCTGCCGCTTTTCTGCCTGGTGATACTCTGTTAATCCTTGCCGGTGCATTAGTTGCCAAGGGAGTCATGAGTTTTATCCCAACCGTTTTTATATTAACAGCGGCGGCAAGTATCGGTTGCTGGCTCGGCTATCTTCAAGGGTTATGGCTTGGTGATACCAAACGGGTTAAAGATTGGCTGGCACAACTTCCTATTCAGTATCGTCAGCGAGCTAACGAGTTGTTTTTCAAACATGGTCTGGCCGCGTTACTGATTGGCCGTTTTTTGGCTTTTGTCCGCACTCTGTTACCAACATTGGCTGGTATATCCGGTCTTAACAGTAAACGCTTTCAAGTTTTTAACTGGTTGAGTGGCTTGCTATGGGTTGTCATCGTGGTCGGTTTTGGTTATCTCCTCAATCAGATCCCGTTTATTAAAAATCACCAAGATTTGGTGATGAATATTTTGATAATTTTACCCATAGTGCTGTTGTTAAGTGGTTTAAGCGCCTCTCTGTTGATGTACTGGCGCCACAAGAAAATCTCGGCGATAAAACGTAAATAAAAGTCATTATGGTTTACAAGCAGCAGCAGGGTTTTTATCCTTAACTTAATGTACCAATATTATATAGGCTAAGGCTCAGCACTAAGTGATATTGTTGGTATCGATGCGCCACCAAACCGGTTAATTCATGTGTTTGGCCATGTATTGATCACAATACATGGCTTAGATCACGCCAATTGTATTACTTCCTTCAATTACGCTTAATATCAACTTAATATCAATCGCCATAATTTTAACTGATATTTTAAGTCTATCTTTTTATAGGAGTTAGTAATGGATAATCAACCTATTATCAGACTTGCTGATGGGAATCACATGCCACAATTGGGGCTTGGATCATGGGCCGCAGACGACCAGCAGATAGCAGAAACAATCCATGCTGCACTGGATATCGGTTATCGGGCAATTGATACCGCCGCTATCTACAACAATGAGAAAGGCGTAGGCAACGCGTTACAAGAAACAGATATCCCCCGTGAAGATATCTTTGTTACAACTAAATTGTGGAATGACAGACACCTTGATGCCCGTGCTGCCTTGGCAGAAAGTCTGGAAAAGTTGCAACTGGATTATGTTGACCTTTACCTCATTCACTGGCCTGCACCACCGCAAGATCAATATGTCGGTGCCTGGCAACAATTGATTGAATTACAGAAAGAGGGGTTTATTCGCAGTATCGGTGTTTCTAACTTCCAACCTGAACATATCCAGCGACTGATCAATGAAACCGGCGTTCATCCCGTCATTAATCAGATTGAGTTGCACCCTCTGCTACAACAACGTCAGCTTCATGCCTGGAATGCCACACATAATATCGTTACCGAATCCTGGAGCCCACTGGCACAAGGTGGTGAAAACGTATTTGATAATCAACTGGTTCAACATCTGTCACAAAAGTATGGCAAAACACCCGCGCAGGTTGTTATCCGCTGGCACATTGATAACGGCATGATTGTGATCCCAAAATCAACCACGTTATCGAGAATTAAAGAGAACTTTGATGTGTTCAACTTCAAACTAGAAAAAGAAGATTTGACCGCGATGACTACGCTAGATATCGGTAAACGTCTGGGACCAACCCCTGAAATATTCGTTGATTTCAGTGAATTCATTCAGCTTCTTGAGCAAAATAACGCTAATAATCAGTGCTGAAAAACGGCTGATAAAATTGATAAGGTGATAGTGGGCAAAACAGAATTAAAACGTGCGCGGCATCAACGCCGCGCCCCGATTTTGCTGAGCTATTTTTATAGTTCTACCGATTATCACTCATCTGGTTTTTTCCATTATTGATTGACCGGTATAGTCACTAACTGCCCAACAGAGCCACGATCGGCCATTTCCAGAATCTGACTGTAATATAGGAATGGGAAGTGTTCATAAGAGGGCTGGTTCATATAAACCAGCAACTCCACCCGCCCATCAACCCAAACTGTATCCTTCCAACCATAATCTTGCGGTTGAGGGGCCTCACCGTTGTGATTAATCACCTTAAACTGCACACCTTCAATATGGAATGGTTGTGGGGCAGAGGCATTTACGATCCAACGCTCCCACGTTCCTTGCTGGCTAGTAATATCCACCCGATTCATATTCCATAACGCACCGTTTATTCCAGGCGTATTATCATCAAGATAAATTTCCCGGTTACGGATTGCATTGGAAACTGGCGTAACATCATCAACCAGACGAGATGGGAGATTATCTGTCACCAGAGATAATAAACCGGTTGCTTTAATGGTCAGAACAGTGCTGGAAATCAACACGGTAGAGGGTTCAAACAACCCACGTAACTTATCAAGTACCCCGGCTGATTCACCTGCGGTAACAACAACTTCGTCCTCTTTGGACATATCAATTAATACCTCACGCCGTTCTCCTGGCGCAAGGGAGAGTTGCTGAATGGCTATAGGAGCAGGTAATAACCCCAAATCAGTGCCTATCATATAGAAAGGACGGCCATCACCAATCTGTAACTGATATCGGCGGGCATTGGATGCATTGAGTAAACGTAAACGGATCCAGCCACGAGATACCTCAATAAAAGGATTTTGTACGCCATTAACTAACAGAGTATTACCGATAAATCCACTATCAGAGGCCGGCTGATACTCAGGAACCCCAAAGTTATCCAACCGTTTATCTTGAAGAATAACCGGGAAATCATTAACACCATAGTGTTTCGGCAACGGCAAATGGCGGCTGGTTTCATCTTCTACCAACCACATACCAGCCAAACCTTTATAAACATGTGGCGCCATCCGATTAGGTGTATTGGCATGATACCAGCAAGTTGCCGCCTGCTGACGAATAGGCAACACTGGCGACCAGCCAGACCCCGGAGAAATCTGACGGGCAACCCCACCGGTCAACGTACCCGGTAATTGCAATCCGCTGACAGTCATCGAAACCGGCTCCGCTAACCGATTACTGTATATCAGTTTGACATCATCGTTTTTATGAACCCGTACAGTCGGACCAAGATATTGGCCATTAATTCCCCATACACTGGTTTTATATTGTCCATCAAAAGTCCAATGCGCTTTTTGTAAAGTCAGAAATAACGGCTGCCCACCACGGGATTCCAATAAAGGGGGAACCGGCAAAGCAGTCTGCTGATTTTTGCTGGCTCGAACCAATAGAGGAGCGGCTCCGATACACATCGCCAAGCCTGATACCTGAATAAATTGGCGCCGACTAAATGACATATTTTCTCCGCGACAAACCTAATTAAATTCCGGGTTTATATGCCTCAAAAATAGTTGAGACACTGCAATCATTCACCCCGGAAGCGAATAACTCATTATTGAAGTTATTAAAGCTTATTATCCTTTTGATTGCGCTTAACAAAAACATTATTTATCAAGCTCTCATCATAACGCGAATATGGAGGGAATTAAACTATCTGAATGCATTACACGAATCTCTCTCGGTCAGCGATCAGTACATGTCATTTCCGACTAAGAATAAATTGTGGTCATAGACAACGAACAAAAATCCTCACATATACTAAATATGTGAGGATTAAAGTACGCTTAAAAGCTATCGCCTTTGTCAGACCCGCACTTTATTATAAAAGAGTGGCCCTATATAACCTATTATGAGTATATTATGAGTACTTACCCTATTTCTCCATTACAACCAATTCTTCATCCAATGCATCTATCTTAGCTTTCATCACTTGATGACAATATTCTGCCAACTCGCGCACCTGCTCTTTGGTATAGCCAGAAGTATCAATGGGAGGCAACATTTCAACAATGACGGAACCATTATTCCAGCGATTCAGCTTAATACGTCCATTAGTGATGGAAGAAACGCAGACCGGGACAATCGGCACTCCCGCAGAGATCGCAGCATGGAAAGCGCCAGTTTTAAACGGCAATAAACCACGACCACGACTACGTGTCCCTTCCGGAAACATCCAAACAGAAAGACGACGATTTTTAATCTGCTCCACAACCTGGGTAATCGTGCCATGTGCTTTGGCGCGGTTAGCACGATCAATCAGAATATTGCCAGCCAACCAATAAAGCTGACCAAAAAATGGGATCAGCACCAAAGTTTTTTTACCGACTGTCACTGTGCCCGGCTGAACCGCATTGGACATAGTTATCATGTCATAGTTGTTTTGGTGGTTGCCAATGTAGATACTCGGACCATAATGCCTGGCTTCAGCAGGAATACGTTCAATAATTTTGACGCCAAATATTTTTGACAACCGACCAAACATATTACCAAACACCATAACATGGTCAGGGTGACGTGGTCTGAATAAACAGTAAATAGCACCAGAGACACACACTACAATCGAAAACAGAATAACAATAATGCCGCGAATAATTGCTAACATAGCCGCCTCTTATAATCCCACTATTTAATTACGTTAGTAGCAGAAGGTGGGGTCTCAACCTGAACCCGTTCAATACGCTGCAATCCACGAGGCAGAGGTGTTCCCTTACGACCACGTTCTGCACGGAATTTCTGAAGATCTTCAGGACGCAACGTCAATTTACGCTTTCCAAAGTAAAGTGTAATAGACGATTGTGGCGGTAGTATCAATAACCAACTCAACAGGTCATTTTCTGCGGCTGACTGAACAGAAATTATCTTATTCCCTTTCCCTTTAGAAAGTTGCGGCAAATCTGCAACCGGGAACATTAACATCCGGCCTGCGCTGGTAATTGCCAACAACATATCATCCTGCGGGTTATTTATTTCCAGCGGCGTCATGACGCGAGCATTTTCCGGCAATGTAATCAGTGCTTTACCTGCTCGATTTTTAGCAACCAAATCACTAAAAGTACAGATAAAGCCATAACCAGCATCAGAGACCATCAGAAACTTCTGCTCATCCGACGCCATCAGTACATGCTCTACCGTTGCCCCCGCGGGTAAAGTCAATTTACCCGTTAGTGGTTCCCCCTGCCCTCTGGCAGAAGGTAAATCCCGCGGATCAAGCGAGTAACTGCGACCTGTTGTATCAATAAAAACAACCGGCTGATTGCTCTTACCACGAGCCGCACCACGGAAGCTATCACCTGCTTTGTAATTCAGCCCAGCCGGATCGATATCATGGCCTTTCGCACTACGAACCCAACCCATCTCGGACAATACGATTGTCACCGGCTCAGAAGGTGTGATGTCATGCTCACTCATCGCTTTGGCTTCATCACGTTCTCTCATTGGAGAACGACGCTCATCACCATAAGTGGCCGCATCAGCTATGATCTCTTTCTTCAACAGCGTATTCAGTTTGCGCTCAGAACCCAAAATCGCCTGTAACTTATCGCGCTCTTTTGCCAGCTCATTCTGTTCGCCACGGATTTTTACCTCTTCCAGTTTAGCTAAGTGACGTAATTTCAGCTCAAGAATGGCTTCCGTTTGCGTCTCACTTAAACCAAAACGTGACATTAATACCGGTTTTGGCTCATCTTCACTACGGATAATGTGAATGACTTCATCAATATTGAGAAATGCGATCAGTAAGCCTTCCAACACATGCAGGCGCTTAAGGACTTTTTCCAAACGATGGTTCAGACGTTTACGAACTGTTTCCCGGCGGAATACCAACCATTCGGAGAGGATCTCAACCAGCCCTTTCACGGTCGGACGATTATCCAATCCGATCATATTCAGGTTGACACGATAACTCTTTTCCAAATCTGTAGTGGCAAACAGATGATTCATCACCTGCTCCAAATCAACCCGGTTTGTACGAGGGACAATAACCAGACGAGTTGGATTTTCATGATCAGATTCATCTCGTAAGTCGTCAACCATAGGCAGCTTTTTAGCCCGCATTTGGTTAGCGATCTGTTCCAACACTTTGGCACCAGAAACCTGATGCGGCAGCGCAGTGATCACGACATTGCCATCTTCTTTTGACCAAACAGCTCGCATCCGTACCGAACCACGGCCATTTTTATAAATCTTACGGATATCTTCGTGAGAAGTGATGATCTCCGCTTCAGTCGGATAATCAGGACCTTTAACGTGCTCCATCAGATCATCAAGGGAACTCTGCGGCTTATCCAGCAGCGTGACTAGTGCATTCGCCACTTCACGCGCATTATGGGGCGGAATATCTGTCGCCATCCCCACCGCAATACCGGTGGTGCCATTCAGCAAAATATTTGGCAAACGCGCCGGCAGCATTTTCGGTTCCTGCAACGTACCGTCAAAGTTTGGCACCCAATCAACTGTACCGTGCCCTAACTCAGTCAACAGTAACTCGGCATATTTGGACAGGCGAGACTCGGTATAACGCATTGCGGCGAAAGATTTGGGATCATCCGGCGCCCCCCAGTTCCCTTGCCCATCCACTAAAGGATAGCGGTAAGAAAACGGCTGCGCCATTAACACCATAGCTTCATAACAGGCGCCATCACCATGCGGATGGTATTTACCCAGTACATCACCCACGGTACGGGCGGATTTCTTAAATTTGGCGGTATTGTTCAACCCCAGTTCTGACATGGCATAAACAATACGGCGCTGAACCGGTTTCAAACCGTCACCGATAAAAGGCAACGCCCTATCCATGATGACGTACATGGAGTAGTTCAGGTAGGCGTTTTCAGTAAATGAGTGGAGCGGCAGACGCTCCACGCCATCATGAGTTATCTCACTCATTCGCTAATTTCCTCAGAATCTTTTTGACTATCCCTGTGGGTGTTACACTTCAATTTCTACCGTATCGCCCTTCTCTTGCAGCCAGTTACGGCGATCTTCTGAACGCTTCTTCGCTAGAAGCATATCCATCATAGAGAAGGTTTCCTGGTAGTTTTCATCATCGATAGTCAACTGCACCAGACGACGGGTATTCGGGTCTAACGTTGTTTCACGCAGTTGCATGGGGTTCATCTCACCCAATCCTTTAAAGCGCTGTACGTTAGGCTTACCCCGTTTGCGGCTTAGACGATCCAACACCGCACTTTTTTCCTCTTCATCCAGTGCGTAATACACTTCTTTACCTAGATCAATACGATATAAAGGCGGCATTGCCATATAAACATGGCCGTTCTTAACCAATGTTGGGAAATGGCGGACAAACAGGGCACACAATAGCGTCGCAATATGCAAACCATCTGAGTCTGCGTCTGCCAGAATACAGATTTTGCCATAACGTAACTGACTGAGATCGTGGCTATCCGGGTCGATACCAATTGCAACAGAGATATCATGGACTTCCTGTGATGCCAACACTTCATCTGAAGAAACTTCCCAAGTGTTCAGAATCTTCCCTTTCAGCGGCATAATGGCTTGATATTCACGGTCACGCGCCTGTTTTGCCGATCCCCCCGCAGAATCCCCTTCTACCAGAAACAGTTCGGTAAAATTGAGATCCTGTGATGTGCAGTCAGCTAGTTTCCCCGGTAATGCCGGGCCACTGGTCAGTTTTTTACGCACAACCTTTTTCGCTGCACGCATTCTACGTTGTGCACTAGCGATCGCCAGTTCGGCCAACTGCTCTGCTTCCTGAACGTTCTGGTTTAACCATAAGCTGAAAGCATCTTTGACAACACCAGAAACAAAAGCGGCGGATTGGCGCGAAGAGAGGCGTTCTTTCGTCTGACCCGCAAATTGCGGATCCTGCATTTTTACCGACAGAACATAAGCACAGCGATCCCAAATATCATCGGCAGCAAGCTTCACACCTCGTGGCAAAATATTGCGGAATTCGCAAAATTCACGCATCGCATCCAGTAATCCCTGACGCAGCCCGTTTACATGTGTTCCCCCCTGCATCGTCGGGATGAGGTTGACATAACTTTCAGCCAGTAGCTCTCCCCCTTCCGGCAACCAGAGTAACGCCCAATCAACCGCTTCGGTTGCACCACTGAAAGTACCGACAAAAGGCGCTGCCGGCAATGTTGTCAAGCCATTAACCGCAGCCATTAAATAGTCGGTCAGACCATCAGCATAACACCATTGCTGTTCGGTATCGTTGATCTTGTCTTTAAAAACAATTTTCACTCCCGGACATAAAACTGCTTTCGCTTTCAGCAAATGGGTCAAGCGAGAAACCGAGAAACGTGGGCTATCAAAGAAACTTTCATCAGGCCAGAAGTGAACACTGGTACCGGTATTGCGTTTACCGCAACTACCTATCACTGCCAATTCCTGCACTTTATCGCCATTCTCAAAAGCAATCTGATAAATCTGACTGTCACGGCGAACGGTGACTTCAATCCGCTTGGACAAAGCGTTAACCACCGAGATCCCCACACCGTGGAGACCGCCAGAAAACTGATAGTTTTTATTCGAAAATTTACCACCGGCATGTAAGCGGCTCAGGATCAACTCAACCGCTGAAACTCCTTCTTCTGGATGAATATCAACCGGCATGCCGCGGCCATCATCAATGACCTCCAGTGACTGATCGCTATGAAGGATCACTTCAATATGTTTAGCGTGACCTGCCAAAGCTTCATCCACGCTGTTATCGATCACTTCCTGTGCCAAATGGTTCGGACGCGTTGTATCAGTGTACATTCCCGGACGACGGCGAACCGGTTCCAGACCACTGAGAACTTCAATGGCATCTGCGTTGTAACTAGATTGAGTCATGTTGTAATTCTGTTGGTTGCTTCTTGATTAAAGGGCTAATCAGTTTTGTATACTGTTGATAATACCAGTCGTTCAAACATTTTTGGCAAGTTTTTTCTCGCCATCACTAGAAAGCCCAAGAAAGTTGATGATTTGTGGGAAATAGTGTTCAAATCCGATAAAAGAATGATTACCACCAGATTCAATAGTTTGCTTACATAATACCAGATAAGCAACCGCTTGGCGGTAATCCAGCACCTCATCTCCGGTTTGTTGCAATAACCAGATAAGATCCGGTGACTCCAATGGTTCAATCCGCATACTTTTGAGATCATGAATATGGCGCGATTCCAACGTATATCGTTGGTTAGTATAGGGGTTAATATTTTCCCCAAGATAATCCCGCAGTAATTCAAACGGACGCACGGCTGGATTGACGACCACAGCGGGCAAGCTGAAACATTGTGAAAGCCATATCGCCAAATAACCACCGAGAGAAGAACCAACGATACCCAAATCATCCCCGGCATGCTCCATCACCAGATTTTCTAGCAGCTCAGCCGCTTCTTCAGGATAAGGGGGTAACTGAGGCACCAGCATGTCAATTTCAGGATGATGCTGATACAGCCACGCTTTTAAGGCATTGGCTTTTGCAGACTGCGGGGAACTATTAAAACCGTGCAAATAGAGTAACGTTGACATCAGACCGTGCCCCTCAATTGTGCATAAATACCACCGGCCACTATGCTCCTGTGCGACATGCCACAGATAGTGAGGCTTGGCAAATCCAATAAGCAGAGAGTAACACAGCAACACAAGGAGACAAACACAACCTAATATCCATCCGAATCTAAATCAGGGCAGAATTCATTACTTGCCAGTCTATAGACCTGGGTTGTCAGACCAAATTCGCCATTATCGGCAACAGACAATTCGAGATAACGCCATCCCGGAGCAACAGTATCAAGCATAAAATTGGTACAATGTGGTTTGAATTGCAAACATGTTGATGGTGTCGCCATCATACGGATGCCATTCCAATCCAGATCCATCTCCTGATGTATATGCCCACAAAGCATCGCCTTAACCCGTGAGTAACCCTGCAGATACTGGGCCAGAATATGTGAATTGCGCAAACTATGCTGATCCAGCCAGGTACAACCTGATGGTAATGGATGATGATGAAGCAAGATCACCGCGTAACGTTCAGGGTACCTATCCAGGCACTTTTTCATCCATTCAAGCTGATATTCCGACAACTCCCCGTGGGGAACGCCCTGCACCTGACTATCAAGCATCAAAAGTTGCCAGTGCTTACCGACTAAAATCTGTTTCGACGGAGAAACGCCAGCCGCCGCTAAAGCATCCACCATCGCAGGTTGGTAATCATGATTGCCGGGCAACCAGACACAAGGTGCCGGTAAACGGGCAATACCATCAGCAAAATGTCGATAAGCTTCCAACGACTGATCCTGCACCAAATCACCTGTCGCTACGATTAAACCAATATCAGCATTTTGTTTAAGGATGGCATCCAGCACCGCTTGGTAACTGCGATAAGTATTGATACCCAATAAAGTATCTTCTTTGCTGGCAAAAAGATGCGTATCTGTTATTTGCAATATTTTGGCTGTGGTTCCCTCTACCACAGGCAGTTCAAACTGGCTTTCCAAATGGTTTCCTTGTCCTATAAGTCATCAACGAGCATCATAACTCGTTTTAACGCAAGAGATCTGCTGACTGGCACACACTTCCCTTTTCTCGGTTAAAAATTAGGAATCATCTGAATTCCATTCTTTTTTTAACTTTTCATGGTGTAATGCCAGCCATTGTATCGCAATAACTGAAGCAGCATTATCAATAATTCCCTCTTCCATCCAATGATAAGCTTGTTCACGGCTGACTACATGCACCCGAATATCTTCATGTTCACCAGATAATCCATGAATACCAGTAGCTGTCGTCGCATCCACTTCCCCCACCATCACAGAGATACGTTCCGTTGTTCCTCCGGGACTGGAGAGATAACTCAACACTGGTTTGCAACGTTTAACTTCGATTCCTGCCTCTTCCATCGTTTCTCGGCGCACCACCTGTTCCACATCTTCGCCCTCTTCAATCATACCGGCAACAATTTCCAGTAACCACGGCGTTGCTTTCGTCTCTATTGCCGGAATACGTATCTGCTCTATCAATACAACCTCATCACGACGTGGATCATAAGGCAACAATGCACCGGCATGGCCCCGCTCAAAAACTTCACGGCTAACCTCTTCACTCCAACCACCGGCAAACAGACGATGACGGAAACGGTAATTTGTCAGCTTAAAGAATCCATTATACAAACTTTTTTTCGCGATAATTTCTATATCCTGCTTATCCAACATGACTGGCATTAACGGCTTCTTATGCATAAAATTCTCCTAAATCGTTCCTGACTTGCTAGCCACTAAGATGATATTAATCAAGCAGAGTTAAAAAATTCACTCTTTGATGGTGTAAAGTTAAGCTAAATTAAGGCAATATGGCACAAACGGCTACCTTTCGCTGATAGCATACTCTGCTAGAATCAGTAACATTTCGTTTTTCACCAAGGCAACGTAAGAGTCTATCCCAATAAGCGTAATTGGTGCAGGCCGTTTTTGTAAATGAACAGTGAACTCAGACTGTGCTCAGCACCTGAAGCATTCACTCTTTATCACAAAACATGGCAAATAAAATAGCCTAATGGGATAGACAACGAGCAAAATAGCTGTGCAATCAAGGAATTACAATGAAAAAACTGCTCTCCATTTTTATCGCTATGAGCCTGACGGGATTTAGTTCAATGGGTCAGGCTGAAGATCTTTTGCAAGTTTATAAGCAAGCAAAAGAGAGTAACCCTGAACTACGTAAATCAATGGCTGAACGTAATAAAGCTTTTGAAAAAATTAATGAATCCCGTAGCCCATTATTACCTCAGTTGGAATTAAATACAGGATACTCCTATAACAGTGGTTACCGCGATCAACGTGACACAGAAAGCAATACATTGAATGCAAAGCTTGGTTTGACTCAAACCATTTTTGATATGTCTAAATGGCGCCTATTGAACTTAGAAGAAAAAACGGCAGGTATTGCTGATGTTACCTATCAAAGCAGTGAACAAAAACTGATCTTGGATAGTGCAACAGCTTATTTCAAAGTACTGCGTACCATTGATACACTCTCCTACATTGAAGCTCAGAAAGCGGCCATTTACCGCCAGTTGGATCAAACGACTCAACGTTTTAATGTCGGTCTGGTTGCAATTACTGATGTCCAGAACGCTCGTGCTAACTACGATGACGTACTAGCTCAGGAAGTTGCCCGCCGTAATGATCTGGACAATGCACTGGAAGCTCTGCGTCAAGTAACCGGTATTTATTACCCTCGGCTAGCCTCGCTGAATATTGATCATTTCAAAACACAAAAACCAGAAGCAGTGGATATTCTGCTAAAAGAGGCAGAGAAACGTAATTTAGGTCTACTATCTGCCCGTTTAGGTCAGGATCTGGCTCGTGAACAAATCAAAGCGGCCCAAACAGGGCATATGCCAACTATCAATTTAGGCGCTTCTACCAATGTTTCAAACAGCCAGAATCATGCACCAGGCAGATCAAACAACTATAGCGGTGAAAACAGCGTTGGCCTGACACTTAGTCTGCCAATTTATAGCGGCGGTGCCACCAGTTCCCGCGTTGAACAGGCACAATATGGTTTTGTCAGCGCCAGCGAACAATTAGAGAGCACCTACCGCAATGTTGTACAGACTGTCCGTTCTTCCTTTAACAACATATCTGCTTCCATCAGCAGTATCGACGCCTATAAACAGCTTGTTGTTTCTGCGCAAAGCTCACTCGACGCAATGGAAGCGGGTTATCAAGTTGGTACACGCACCATTGTTGATGTACTGAATGCCACTACCAAGTTGTACGATGCCAAACAGAAGCTATCCAATGCTCGCTATGATTATTTGATTAATCAGCTAAATATTCAGCATGCACTGGGTACGCTAAATGAGAAGGATTTAGTTGCTCTAAATAATTCGCTAGGTAAACAGCTCTCAACTTCCGCTAACAGCATTGTTCAAGAAACAGCAGCACCAGCAACATCTGCTCGTAACTGATTCAGTTCTTCACTCTCACTAATTAACGGCCCGCCATAAAGCGGGCTGTTTTATTTCTTACTTACCAACTAAATTTAGGTGCCGAAAGAAAAGCCGCTATTTTTCTTAATAAAAAATATATAAATTAAAAAAATCCTTCAAATGGATTCCAACTCTGACTATTTAGCTTTTCTTTCAAATAGTAGGCATAGTTAGCAGTAGTACCCCATATTGCTGAAAATGCAAATTTAATCCCCATTCCGACAGCAGGAGAAATATCAATACTCAGAGCATCTTCAATAACTCCCAATATAATCACTACTAACAGCGACTCCAAATAAAGTCAGGTTCTTCCGCCATAAACCTAAAACAAAAAAGTAAATAAAACCAAAGAAGAAAGCGATAAAATTCATATTTAACAAGATACGACGCATAAATGGTTCTGCTTTCGTAGCAGCTTTGTACTCAGGCGCTTTAGGAGCACCATTGCGCTCAAAGAATGTAAAACGCGTCTGCCATCTTTCTGAATAATGACTCTTTTCCATACGACTTAATTTCCTTAATTAAAATAAAAAATACAACACCAATAATATAATAACAATTTGTTATTAATTTAAGATTATATTCCTAACATTACCCATTGGAATTATCACCGAGAATAATGCAATTAGTAGATTCACTTACATAATAATCTTACTCGTTTAATTACCATAAGTTACAGGAGCAGGATTAATATCATAAAATATTAATAACAGCACCCATTTTTTAAATTCACATATCTATTTCACAACATTAAAACCAGATTAAACAAAAATACCAGACAATCAATATCCCGCCGTCTTTTCAGCCAGGCAAAAAATTAGGCTGGCAATCCTAAGGTTTATGCTTTAATTTTGTTCATATTTCCCCTATCCTTAAAGCTATTTCATGAAAGAATTATAGACACCTAAAATCTGGGTATACGACTATGACAATAAAGCGGACTAAAGATATTAATCACGACACATTCCGTAAGGCTTGGCGCAACTATCGCCTTGCGCCTGTGGCAATGGCTGTCAGTGCGGTTTTCATGTTATCTGCCTGTGAAAAGAGTGATGAAACTGTCTCTCTTTACATGAATGCAGATGAATGTTCTCAAGCCAATCCATCACAAAGCGCGCAATGTACTACTGCTTACAACAATGCGTTGAAAGAAGCGGAAAAAACAGCGCCTAAATATGCCACCAAAGAAGACTGTATTGCCGAATTTGGTGAAGCACAATGTACTCAGGCCCCGGCACAAGCTGGCCCCGGTACCGCCACTTCTAGTACCACCACTAATGGCGAAGCACAAGCACAACAGCAGCAAAGCGGCAGCTTCTGGATGCCGCTGATGGCGGGCTACATGATGGGACGTCTAATGGGGGGTGGTTCAGCACCATCACAACCTCTGTTTAGCTCCAAATCCCCCACCAGCCCGGCAAACGGCCAATTCGTTGATGCATCAGGTAAGAGTTATGGAGCAGCAACCGCAGGGGGCCGTTCCATGACGGTGCCTAAAACAGCTATGGCGCCAAAACCAGCAACAACGACAACCATTACCCGTGGCGGCTTCGGTGACTCTGTTGCAAAACAGTCAGCCATGCAACGCAGCGCCTCTTCGGGTTCCACATCCCGTTCAGTGGGAGGCTAACCACGGATGAAACGTATTGCGATTACTGAACGCCCGGATTGGCACGAAAAAGCGATAGAATATGGTTTTAATTTTCACACCATGTATGACAAACCTTACTGGTGTGAAGAGGCTTATTACCAGTTTTCTCTTGCCCAAATTGAAGAAATCGAAGCTACCACCGCAGAACTACACCAAATGTGTTTGCAGGTAGTGGAGAAAGTTGTCGATAGTGAAGAGTTGTTGACTAAGTTTCAGATTCCAAAGCATTGTTGGGATTTTGTCCGTAGTTCCTGGATTACCAGCCAGCCATCACTCTATTCCCGTTTAGATTTGGTTTACGACGGTAAAAGCCCGGCAAAACTGTTGGAAAATAATGCTGATACACCAACTTCGCTGTATGAGTCCGCTTTTTTCCAATGGATCTGGTTAGAAGATCAGATGAATGCCGGGTTGCTGCCAGCACATGCCGATCAATTCAACAGCATGCAAGAGCAATTAATTGAACGCTTTGCTCAGTTGCGTGATGAACATGGCTTTGGCTTACTGCACATGGCTTGCTGTCAGGATACGGAAGAAGATCGCGGTACCGTTCAATACTTGCAAGATTGTGCTCTGGAAGCGGGTGTTCCAACCGAGTTTTTATTTATTGAAGATATCGGTCTGGGAGAGAAAGGGCAGTTTACAGATCTAAAAGACCAGGTGATCAGCAATCTGTTCAAACTCTACCCTTGGGAATTAATGTTCCGTGAGATTTTCGCTACTAAATTGGAAGATGCTGGCGTTCGTTGGTTAGAACCCGCCTGGAAAAGTATTATCTCCAATAAAGCATTGCTACCCATGTTGTGGAAAATGTTTCCAAATCATCCAAACTTGCTACCCGCTTATTTTGCCGATGATAACTACCCAGCAATGGATAGCTATGTTATTAAGCCGCTGTTCTCACGGGAAGGGGCTAATATCCGCATCATTGAAAAGGGTAAGGAAATTGCCAGTGTTGATGGTCCTTACGGTAAAGAAGGCATGATCGTTCAGCAATTTCATACATTGCCAAAATTCGGTGATAATTATACGGTAATTGGTAGTTGGCTGGTGAATGATCAGCCTTGCGGCATTGGTTTGCGGGAAGACAGTGAATTAATCACCCAGGATTTATCTCGCTTCTATCCACATATTATTTTGGATTAATTACTAATCAGGGAGGAATTAGAATAGGTTGTCGCAACGCCAAAGATTCCTCCTTCAACAATCCGATAAAAAACATTGTATCCTTATAAACTTATAATAAAGGTAAATACTATGGCGAACACGATATATTTAACCATTACAGGTAAAAAACAAGGGCTGATATCCAGTGGTTGTTCTACCTATGATTCCATAGGGAATATATATCAAACAGGTCATGAAAATGAAATTTATGTTTATTCATTCGACCATGATATTAGCAGAGAACAAAATGTTAATCACTCACCTATTTCAATCACTAAACCTATAGACAAATCATCTCCTCTATTAGGTATAGCAATATCAGAAAATGAATCCATAAATTGTAGATTAGATTTTTATAGAACATCAAGTAATGGTGCTCAGGAAAAATACTACTCAATTGATATTATGCATGCCTCGATAAAAAGCATATCCACTCATTATCCTAATTCACTTACCCATAATGACGCACAGCCCTACGAAATAATATCCATTGCCTATGGCAATATAACATGGAAACACCATATTGCAGGTACATCTGGATATAGTATATGGGATGAAAGAGTTCGTTAAAATCAATATGTTGGGGAGAAATCCCCAATATATTTTCAATTATTTTATCTCTTTTGAAAAAATCAATACTAGACATTTATTTACTTTATGAATAGTTTATCATAATATCAAATAATAATTAGAGCTTATTAAACTCATTTAACATTTTCAGCGAAGGTTAATTCTAAGCAATGATCTTTTTTCTCATCACCAACTATAGATGATTTTGACAATATAAAAGAATCATCATATATAGTCTCAGAACCTTTCATATACCATATTGCATCATTATTTACTATATAGCCAGTTGATTTTATATAATCAACAATTCTATTATAACTATTTTCCATATCTATCAAATCACAAGAATAAATAGAACTATATATAGGCGATGATTCATCATTCGGATAATATCCGAAAAAATAATTTTTAGAAATACGAGGAGCTTCTTTTATTTTTTCATTAGTAAGAAGATGATATTTTAAAAAATCATTTTCTTTATAAATAACATTAGGCATCATAAATAACCATAAAAATAAGCATATACAAGATAACGCCATCATTAATATTATTACTATTGTCACGGTTAATTTATTCATAATTTCAGACCATAAATAGTTGTAGGTTTATACCCTATGGATTTCAAGATGCATCGCGACGGCAAGGGAGCGAATCCCCGGGAGCATAGCAAACTATGTGACCGGGGTGAGTGAGTGCAGCCAACAAAGAGGCAACTTGAAAGATAACGGGTATATAATGACTAATAACAATATCCTTTCTATAAGAATAAAAAGGTTTAATTATATTAAGGTAATAAGGGAGGCTTTTCTTATATGGGAAAGCATTATTAGGATACTTATCAGGATCAGGAAAAAACCAAGGTTTAAGTTCTCTATTCTTATACTTACCAACGGGACCATAATAATCCCATATTTTATATGCATATTCTTTATCTTTGGGTTTTATTAAAGACATATAATCTCTTGGCAATACAGATTTATAGAAACCTAATAAATTTTAAACTAAATCCTCACAACTAAACCCGCTATCACTAAAATGGGAAAAAAATGAGTTTGATTGTAAAGTCTCAAACTCCAATGAAACACAATACATTATTGAAAATGCAATGGACCTTTTAGTTTCTATAGATAATCCTTTTTTTACCATCCACTGAGCAGCAACTCTGGTTGAAATATTATATTTACTCATCTCCTGAAAATAGTAAACCAAGAAATAGCCTTTTTTATAAGGTGAACCATTACCTTCAGTGATTAATTGATCCCACAACATTTTAGAATCATCACCTTTCGCATGACCTAAATCAATCCACCCTAAATCTTCAGTATAAATTAATCTACCGTTTTCTATATCTTTTCTACTCGTCATTCACTAATCTACCTATGCAACATTTAATTATATTGAAATTACAATTGTAGCTACCCATTTTCTTGGGCTAAAAAGCATATTACTAAGTTTATAATCCTTCCAGATCGTATTCTCTTGTTATACTCACAAAATCAATATTTTTACATATGTAAAAAATCACGAGAAGAAATTCAGAAATAAGTATTAGCACTAAGATAATTAGTGATGGAATCTAATCCGACGTAAGGCCATGTTTCAATGATCATAGCGCAGACAAGATGGTGATGATCTCACCACCAGAAGTCGCCAAAAGGGTAAATAACCTTCAATCAATACAGCACGTAAACCGGCGATTCAACCAACCTGCACAGACAACATGCTCAGCGAACCAGACACAATACCATCTACTGGAATGGAAACCGCCTCTTTTCTATCCCACGTTCCCATGATATACAGCAATGGCAAAAAGTGTTCAGGAGATGGATTCGATAATAGGCCATCTTCCCTGTCCAATGCATGAATCAAAGGGTAAGGCTGCTCATAACTGGTAAGGTTATCACGCACATAATGGTTAAATGATTCCGCCCAAGGGTACAGTTCAGCATTAGGTTCTTGCCGCTTCATAGTACGAAGATTGTGTACCACATTACCACTCCCTAGAATCAAAACACCTTCATCTCGTAAAGCCGCCAGCTTTTTCCCCAATTCATAGTGGTACGTCGCTGGTTTGGCGTCATCTATACTCAGTTGAATCACAGGAATATTAGCCTTAGGATACATCTTAACCAGAATACCCCAAGTCCCATGATCCAATCCCCACTGATGATAATCGGCATAAATTTCTACAGGTTCCAACATCTCCTGTACTAAAACCGCCAGCTCAGGTGATCCCTTCGCTGGATACTGAGTTTCATACAATTCCTGAGGGAAGCCACGAAAATCATGGATAGTTCTCGGTTGAGTCATGGCTGTCACCGCCGTGCCATTGGTATACCAATGAGCAGAAATCGCCAGAATCGCTCTGGGTATAGGCAGCCTTTCACCAAGTTCACGCCACACATTGGTATAGCGATTTTCTTCCAGTACATTCATTGGGCTGCCATGACCAATAAACAATGCCGGCATTCTGGAAATATTCATCACGACCTCTCACACCAAATATAGGTAATTTTAATACTTGCGAACAGGTTACGCCTTTCAGATAAGTAAAACAGTGGGCTAACGGTGATGGAGTTTTTCAAAAAAACTGAAAAGCCACAGCTTGCGCGAACTGTGACTTTAGAGAGTACGTACGTTATAACTGATATTTCATCCGGTTATCGGACAATTACGACTCAGCTTGCTATCTGCTCTATTGCCTGGCGATAAATCACCAGATCCTCAATAGTGACTACCGGCATATTATGTCGTTTCGCAAATTGCACTACCTCCGGGGTACGCGCCATTGAACCGTCATTATTGGTTAATTCGCACAATACACCTACGGGTTTAAAACCGGCCAAACTGACTAAATCAATTGTTGCCTCAGTATGCCCCTGACGAACCAACACGCCACCAGGTTGAGAGCGCAGTGGAAAAACATGTCCCGGACGGTTCAAATCACTGGGTTTGGCATTATCTGCAATCGCTGCACGGATAGTCGTGATACGGTCAGCCGCAGAAACCCCCGTCGTCACCCCTTGAGCGGCCTCAATGGTTACGGTGAATGCAGTCTGGAACGAACTAGAGTTATTTTCTACCATCATGGGCAATTGTAATTGCTGGCGGCGCTCTTCTGTCAGACATAAGCAGACAATACCACTGCCATGACGAATAGTCAGCGCCATTTGCTCTACGGTCATTGTTTCGGCCGCAAAGATAATGTCACCTTCATTTTCACGATCTTCGTTATCCAGCACCATCACCCCCCTTCCATTACGCAAAGCGTTAATGGCGTGTTCAACACGTTCTGATGATGTGCCATATTCAGAAAGTAGCGTCTGATTCATGGTAAAGAAACCTCATTAAAATTTATGGATTACCAGAATCAGGGCGGTCTTGAGGAGTTCTCGCGATGACATTACGCCGTAACATTAATGCTATTAATATAATGCGCGAATGCCATAGCCGGAACAACAGACGAGCACAAAGCCCGACAGATGTCGTTATTCTCTCCCATCCGGACTATCACCGTCGGCTCCAGAATTACACTGGATCTGCTGACCTCCGCTTTATCACAAAAGATAACCTCAAACGGAGCGCTCGCGGGCTTCACCAAGCCACCCGAAAGATGGACTGATGTTACCGCCGGTGGGGACTTTCACCCCGCCCTGAGATAAGCCAGTGAACTATAACGCTAATATTTACCGGCGGCAATCAACAAAATCAAATGTGAAACCTAGCTCACAATGGTTTGTGGTTTTGCTATCTGGTATTACACTATTCAGGAATTATTTATGTCATAAAAAGGATGCATCATGCTCGATCCCAAAAAAATTGAACAAATTGCCCGCCAGATCCAGGATTCTTTACCAAAGGGGGTTAAAGAGTTTGGTGGTGATGTAGAGAAAAAATTACGGATGGTTTTGCAATCCCAACTTGGCAAGCTTGATTTAGTGAATCGTGAAGAATTTGATATTCAAACTCAGGTTCTGTTACGTACTCGTGAAAAATTGACCGCAATGGAACAGCGTTTAAATGAACTAGAAGCGAAGTTTGAAAATAAGAATGTTCCATCTGCTAATGACACAGCAAAAGAAGAGTAATTATTACCATACAAAAATAACCGTGATAATGAGCAGAATGTGATATCTGCTCATTACACATTCACACTAATCAGAAATTAATGCTGTTCTTTACCGTAATGCTCAGAACGTGGACCATAAAGCAAGCCACGACTACCACCGGCTGTCAGTAAGCGGTTACTTGTAATGCCGGCAATTTCATGACCTTTATCCATAATGGTATTCGCTATCTGTGAAACTACGGCAGATACCAACATGCCAACAAGGCTATTCGAACTACTTTCATTTTCAGTCGATGAGGCAACCGCCCGTCCATGCCACAATTGTTTACCATTACGCAAATCCACCAGCTTCGCTGAAGCCGTTACACGCGTATCGCTGTTGATAATCTGATATTGCGTACCATATTCCTCAATATCCAAATAGAGCGCGGAATCCGCGCCAAAAATATCATGCAATTTTTTGTAACTGATATTCTGAACATCCTGCGCCGCTGTCATGCCATTTTGCTGAAATGTCTCTTCCACAACAGCAACCGGAAAAACGTAATAGCCCGATTCCGCCAATGGATATGTCACATGAGAAATCAGGCTGTGCCCTGCTTTGACTTCCAGAGATTTATTTACCGCCGGCAGAACCAGAATGGATTTCGGTTTGCTCTCTCTAAATGCAGAATAATCATAAGGGACAGATTTACTACATCCAGTCAGTACAAACGCCGCCAATAAACTAAATGCTAAAAGAATACGGTTCATTGCATAGTTCCTTTATTTTTACTTAATAAAAAGTCCATAAATGGCGCTGACTCAGGAAACAATTTTTTCTCTGTTTCAAACTGATGGAATGCTTCTGAAACACGACCTGTTTTGCTATAAAGCAGACCCATCTGTGCATGCAGCCCAGGCGGTACAGGTTTATCTTTCGCTTTCGCTCTTTCAATTACCTGCTGCAAAGCCTGTAACTGCTCTTCAAACCCTATCTTATCCTGCTGATAATATTGATAAATTGTAGGTTGGTATTTATCCCACTCATAAATTGTTTTTGGCTGCGTGACGCAACCCGCTAAGGCCATAGCTGCCAGCAATAAGCCCGCTTTTTTCATTAACATCATGAATATATATCCCTATATTTCTTAATTAGATGGCTTCCATGCACCGGTTTCAATACTTTCAACCAGACGGTTTACTGCTTCACGAATAGCCAGATCCAGTACCTTACCATTCAGTGTTGAATCATAGCTGGCAGTGCCACCAAAGCCGATAATTTCACGGTTGGATAATTTATACTCCCCAGCCCCTGCTACAGAGAAAACCACTTCGGAAGTTTCTACATTCACCACATTCAGCATGACTTTAGAATAAGCCACCTGGGATTTACCACGCCCTAACAGTCCCCATAACTGATGATCACCCACTTCCTTGCGGCCAAATTCAGTTACATCACCGGTAATAACGTAAGCAGCACCTTTCAACTTCTGCGATTTACCTTGTAAACCCGCTTCTGCTTTCAGTTCCGCCATATTAGTACGTTCCAGCACCGTAAAGCGTCCAGTCTGCTGTAAGTGCGAGACTAAAATCGTTTTAGATTGGTTACCAAGGCGATCAATTCCGTCGGAGAAAATGCCATTTTGATAGCTAGAACGGTTTTCAAACTTACCGATCGCAATTGGACTACGAACACCCTGATGTACCGTATTATAAGAATTAACTTTTTGTACCTGGACGGTATTAGAAGATTCAGTTGTACACCCTGCTAATATTGCCGAAGCTAAACAAATTGAAGATAAAATCAACTTACCTTGCATAAGAACTTATTCCTGCGTAAAAATTTATCCGTTTTATCTACTAACCTTAAGATGTAAAAGTTATAGATAAGATATTTTATTAAAAAATCATTTACATCAGAAATCATTATGAATAAGCCAGCGTTATGTGACCAGCATTTTATGCCAAAAAGATAAAAAATTATCTGTCACATCACACTTCTTCTGATTAACCCCTTATCACCCAGAGAATAAAATTACACTAAATCAAATTATCATTAAAATATTTTAATGATAATCATATCGTTAATTAAATTACTCGCACACGATATTAAAAATATCTATATTATTTATGATGAAATATCACTCAATCAAGCACAAGTTAAATAAAAAATAGCCAGGAAGATTTCATCTCTTACCCGGCCTTCATTCTAATAATATGATCAAATAAATAATCTACAGCGTTCAATACAGTAATATCTTCTGGCTGTTTTCAATAACAAGCTAAAGCATTATTTACTGATTTTTAATCGCCTTGATGATATTAGTTGTTGAAATACCATCTTCAAAGTTCAATACCTTGACTTCTCCGCCCGCAGCCCAAACTTCTTCACTGCCAGCAATTTCTTCCGGTTTATAATCTCCCCCTTTTACCAATACATCCGGCAAAACATCCGCAATCAATCGCTGTGGTGTATCCTCTTCAAACGGCACAACCCAATCCACAGCGCCCAGAGCAGATAATACAATCATTCGTTGCTCTAGTGGATTAACAGGACGGCTCTCGCCTTTCAGCCGTTTAGTTGATGCATCACTGTTAACAGCAACAATTAACCGATCACCCAGTTTACGGGCATTCTCCAGATAAGAGACATGACCTGCATGCAGAATGTCAAAGCAGCCATTGGTCATCACAATCCTTTCACCACGTTGACGCGCATCAGCAACAGCCTGTTTAAGCTGAAATTCGGTCATCATTCCGAAACCCGTTTCAGCACGGCCACGGATAGCATTCTCCAGTTCAATCGGCGAAACGGTCGACGTTCCCAGTTTGCCAACGACAACTCCCGCAGCCGTATTCGCCAGGAAACAAGCTTCATTCAGTGATTTTCCAGCCGCAATCGCTGTTGCTAACACGCCAATAACCGTATCGCCAGCCCCCGTAACATCAAACACTTCCTGCGCCTGCGTAGGCAAATGTAATGGCGGTTGATCAACACTCAATAAACTCATCCCCTGTTCAGAACGGGTGATCAGTAATGCCTGAAGATCCAAATCCTTAACTAGTCGAGTACCCTTTTCAACCAATTCATTATCATCTTTGCAGTGGCCCACTATCGCTTCAAATTCAGACAGATTCGGCGTTAACAAAGTTGCACCACGATAACGCTCAAAATCATTACCTTTCGGATCGATTAATACCGGAACCTTAGCCGCGTTTGCCAGTTTGATCATTTCCTGAACCTGACTCAATGCACCTTTGGCATAGTCAGATAGAACCAATGCCCCAATATGGGGTAACGCCTGTTCAATGCGCTCAAACATCGGCTGCGCATCGACGTTATCGAAACCTTCTTCAAAATCTAAGCGAATTAACTGCTGGTTACGGGAAAGCACTCTCAACTTAGTGATTGTCGGATGGGTTGGAACAGAAACAAAATCACAGCGCACCTTAACGCTACTCAGTTTCTCACTCAGTGCATGTGCTGCGTCATCAATTCCAGTCAAACCGATTAAACGCGAATTTGCGCCAAGAGCAGCAATATTCATAGCAACGTTAGCAGCCCCTCCCGGACGCTCCTCAATAGTATTGACTTTTACAACAGGCACCGGCGCTTCCGGTGAAATCCGGCTGGTCGGTCCATACCAGTAGCGATCTAACATAACATCACCGACGACTAAAACTCCTGCACAGTGAAAATCCGGGAGTGTCATTTTCATCCCTTGCTCCAAATATTAGATATTAAATTGGTGCCAAATATTATCATACGACCGTAAAATCCCTACACCAAACCAGTAAAACCCGTTATTGTTCACCCAACCACTGTTGCCAACTACGACGTATCCGTTCCTGTTGTTCACTGAAACAATGGGTTGATACCCGACTGGAAAGCGTCTGTAACGCCAGATGATGTAGTTCATCACGCATAGAAACGTAAGCCTGCGTTAATGCGGCTGCCTCATCTTCATCCATAATTTCATAAGCCGCCATTAATTGAAAAATCCGTACATTATCCGACCAACTCACCAAACGCGCATTTTCAGTAGCATAACGAAGCACCAAATATTGAGCGATAAATTCGATATCGGTGATCCCTCCCGGATCAGCTTTAATATCAAATTGATCTGAATGGTGACTGCCTAAATGTTTATGCATCTTTTCCCGCATTTCCCTTACTTGCTGACGTAACAAAGCGGGTTCTCGTCGCGTACATAATGTCTGATGGCGTATCCGCTCAAAATCCCGATGCAAGTTTTCATCACCAAATACCATACGGGCACGTACCAACGCCTGATGTTCCCAAGTCCACGCTTGATTCTGCTGATAATCAGCAAACGCACCGATGGTACTGACTAACATGCCTGATTCGCCTGAAGGACGCAGGCGGACATCCACGTCATACAACACACCAGAGGAGGTTCGAGCACTGAACAAGTGCATAATTCGTTGGGCAAGACGCAAATAAAATTGTCTAGCATCGATCGATCGATCGCCATCAGTCATCACATCCACCGGGCAATCAAGCAGGAAAACTAAATCAAGATCAGAACTGTAGCCCAACTCCCAACCACCCAATTTGCCATAACCAATCACAGCAAATCCCAGACCTTGCCGCTGACTCAAATGTGATGGAACACCATAACGTTTTGCCATTTGTCCCCACGCCTGTTGAACAACTGCTTCAATAATCGCTTCTGCCAAATAAGTGAGATGATCACTGACTTTCATCACCGGCAATACACCAGTGATATCCTCCGCCGCAATCCTCAGTAATTGAGCCTGCTTAAACTGGCGGAGCGCTTCTAGTTGTTGCTCTTCATCATCTTCTGGTATCCGCAACAAATATTGCCGCAATTCATCTTTATAGGCATTTAATGGCAAAGGCTCATACAGAAACTGTGGATCAAGCAGTTCATCCAGCAACAATGGATGGCAGGCAAGCTGAGTCGCAATCATCGGTGAAGCAGCACACAGCCGGATAACATGTGTCAGTACAGCTTCCGATTCAAGTATCAGTTCCAGGTAAGTTGTACGGCTGACAATACTTAACAACAACGGAATAACCCGCTCTAGTACTATACTGACATCTTGATTATTGACATCTTGTCGCAAACAGACTTTTGCCAACAAACGTGGCATCAGATGGTCAAGCACATCACGCCCACGAGGGCCAATGGTTCTTTTACCCACATCATGGCGGAACACAGAAATAATATGCAATATCTGCTGTGCAATTTCTTCATCCAAGTGCGGAGCTAGTATGATTAACTCTTCTTTTTCGAGTTCTTCCAGCCACAAACTTTTAAATGGTACATGACTAGGTTCCTCTTCACTATTATCACTGTCATCGCCAATCAATTGCGTAAAAATAGCCCGAACAGCACCCATCTTGCTGTTCAATTCAATTATCAGAGCGTCCCAACTTTCAAATCCCATGCCCCATGCCAGTCGCGAACGATTCAGCTCATCTTCTGGCAGAGTCTGAGTTTGTTGATCATTAATTGACTGTAAAAGATTTTCTAACCGCCGCAAAAAAAGGTAACCGTCAGCAAGTTGTTTCACCTGCAATGATTGTAAAAGCGTCAACCGCGCTATTATTTGCAGAGTTGGTAACAACGCCTGAGATTGCAAACACAGTTCACGTCCACCACGAATAAGCTGGAACACCTGGGCGATAAATTCAATTTCACGAATACCACCAGCCCCCAGTTTGATATTGTCTTTCAAGCCACGGCGACGCACTTCCCGTTCAATCATGCCTTTCATATTTCTCAGGGATTGAATCACACTGAAATCAATGTAACGGCGAAAGATAAATGGTCTCAACATCCGGCGTAGCTCTTTACCATACGCTTGGTTGCCCGAACCCATAATCCGTGCTTTCACCATCGCATAACGTTCCCAATCACGCCCTTGCTCTTGATAGTAATCTTCCAGTGCAACAAAACTAAACACCAATGGGCCACTATCACCGAACGGGCGCAAACGCATATCTACCCGATACACAAAACCATCCACAGTTTGTTGATCGAGCACTTTGATAAGACGCTGCCCCAAGCGGGTAAAAAACTGGGTGTTATCCATTTCACGCCGGCCACCTTGGGTAATGCCGTTTTCAGGATAGACAAAAATCAGATCAATATCAGAAGAGAAGTTCAACTCACCACCGCCCAGTTTTCCCATACCGAGAATCAACAGCGGTTGTGGTTCGCCTCGCTCATTACAAGGCGTTCCCCAATCCTGACAACAACGCTGATACAACCAATCACGGGCAGCAATAATCAACGTTTCAGCCAACATACTAAGCTGTTGCAGTGTCTCCTGAGTCGTCATGCTATGTAGCGCCTGCGACCAGGCTATTCTGACCAGAACCTTGTTACGGAACTGGCGTAAAACCCGCATGAGGGTATTTTCATCCTCTACTGATGCGAGTAATTGTTGCAGCCATTCAGCATATTGATGCCACTCCTGCGCTTCAGGTGGATGTTGGCGGATCTCAGCTAACCATTCAGGATGAGTTTGCAGGTTTTCAACAACAAAATCGCTCAGGGATAATATGGCCTGCTCATGAGCAGCAACAGGCTCAACGTTCAAAGTTAGTTGATGAAAATGTTCAGTCACACGCTGTAACTGGGCCAGAAGCGGAGTTGAAAGTGGCAACATAGAGAATTCCTGTTATTTAAACGGAGAGATTTATTAACCACATAGATCTATTAACCACATAGTCAGTGCCAACTTACATTGCAAATAGAGCGAGCTATAACACAGCGTTTCGGCGTCTGTTTCCGTATCCAATAATTTCTGGTTGATAGCAACTAATTGGTTGTCCAACTGTTCCGGCTCACTAGAATATTCGATCGTCTGCTGAATCAAAGTCAGTACTTGCTTTAAGCCATCTCGACCGTCTGATAAACCGGCCAGCCAACATTCCTCTTGCTCCTGCCAATGGGCTAATATTGACGTAAGTACCGAAGGCAATGACTGCTGCATATCAATTTCCACCTGGATTGAAGGCCAAACTGCTTTTGGTTTTCCCTGAGCTAATTGATAACCACGGGCCGCTTTGCTTCTATTTCCTTGCCGCAAGCCATTTGATGTTGCCAACTCAACCGCCAATGCTAATACATCGGCTATGATTCCTTGTTTTAACTCCAGTTCAAATTCACAGATTGGCTCCTTGCGATTGGCTGCAATAATTTCTCCCTGATCAAGCACCACTTCAATCTCACTTTGTCCATAAGTCACCACCCACTTCTCACGCATAAAGTCAGTACTGAATAACGCATTCAAACGGGATTGCAATGCTTCCACATCACAGTTGTCAGGCCAGATGTGCGGTGGAAACAGAGTCAATGCCAGTTCCGGCTTTGCCAATGGCACATTATATTCCGGTCGCTGATGCAAACCGCCAACCACCTTACCAACTGTTTTAACCGTCATCTCATATTGATCATCAAAACCACGGATCCTCAACCCCATATCAAGACCACGCAGTTGATTATCCGACGTTTCAAAATAGATATTGGTCAACTTTTGGGGAGAAAAATAGTAATGCGGAAATAACAATAATTGCTGGCGAATTGTAGGAATAACTTGTGGTTTGACGATAAGTTTTAATTCAATTTCTACACTCATATCTACACCGTTGATGACAATCTTTGCTCTCATCTTACCTTGATTTCGCTTTTTGCTACGACGAGTAAGAAAAAAATTAAAATTTCCCTTTTCTGCAAGTTATGATAGTCATTAACAGGAAATTCGTTCAACAGATAACAAGCCCCGTATTCAACCAATTAGAAAAATGTCATTTTGGTTTACTGATTGCTCTAGCAAACTTAACTCTTTACTATCAAATTTTAAACTCACCATAGATAAAAAACGGTTGAAATCACAATGCGAAAACTACATTTACTTCTCACGGCATTAATAAGCCTCAGCTTTTCGCTCACTACCCACGCGGAAGGAAAGCGCTATGTATCTGATGAGTTATCTACCTACACACACGCCGGGCCGGGTAACCAGTATCGTATTGCCGGTACACTGAATGCCGGTGATGAAGTCACATTGATAAGCATCAATCGGGATAGTAATTACGCTCAAGTTAAAGATGATAAAGGCCGCCTTGTCTGGCTACCCGTTAACCAACTCAGTAATAAACCAAGCCTACGTACCCGCCTCCCAGAATTGGAACAGGAAGTGAAAACATTGACGGAGAAGTTAGCCAATATAGACAATAACTGGAATCAGCGCACTGCCGACATGCAACTAAAGGCGGCCAATAGTAGTAGCATTGTTGCAGAACTGAAAAAAGAGAATGAGAGGTTGAAAAACAAACTGACGGTAGCAGAAAAAAAGCTTGATGCTGCAAATCTACAGCTTGATGACAAACAACGTAATATCATTCTGCAATGGTTTATGTATGGCGGTGGTGTTGCAGGCGCTGGTTTAATCTTTGGGCTATTACTGCCGCATATGATCCCTCGCCGTAAGCGAAATGACCGTTGGATGAGTTGATAAGGAACATGTTAGGTGAGAGTCTATCTGGTTGGCGGCGCAGTACGTGACCGACTGCTAAATTTTCCTGTAAAAGAGCGGGATTGGGTCGTTGTGGGTGAAACATCAGAAACGCTGTTATCCCTAGGATATCAGCAAGTTGGCAAAGATTTTCCGGTGTTCCTGCATCCCCAAACCCATGAAGAGTATGCCTTAGCACGCACTGAGAGAAAATCCGGCCTGGGATATACGGGTTTTACTTGTTATGCAGCGCCGGATGTCACACTGGAAGACGATTTGCAGCGTCGTGATCTGACAGTTAATGCGATCGCTCAAACACCCACTGGTGAACTGGTTGATCCTTATCATGGTGTTGATGATTTGAACAATCGTATTCTACGCCATGTTTCTGATGCTTTCTCTGAAGATCCACTAAGGGTACTACGAGTAGCTCGTTTTGCCGCTCGTTTCGCCCATTTAGGGTTTACCATCGCGCCCGAAACACAAGCATTAATGTCAAATATGGCAACCAACGGCGAGTTATCAGTACTCACACCAGAACGTGTCTGGAAAGAGACCGAGAAAGCCCTTGCTAGCCCTTCCCCTCAGGTCTTTTTTCAGGTTTTACGTGATTGTGGTGCATTGGGGGTGTTGTTTCCTGAAATTGATAATTTGTTTGGTGTTCCCGCACCAGAGAAGTGGCATCCTGAGATTGATACCGGTATTCATACGTTAATGGTGCTGAAAGTAGCGACTGAATTAACAAATGAAGTCGATAGTCGTTTTGCTTCTCTATGCCATGATCTTGGTAAAGGGCTGACACCACCAGAACAGTGGCCTCACCATTATGGACATGGGCCAGCAGGTGTTAAGTTAGTTGACCAATTATGCCAACGTCTGCGTGTTCCTAATTCTGTTCGTGATTTGGCAAAACTGGCTGCTCAGTATCATGATTTAGTGCATACCGTCGCTCAATTGCGGCCGAAAACATTACTTAAGTTGTTTGATGCTGTTGATGCATGGCGTAAACCACAGCGAATAGAGCAATTAGTTATCATCAGTGAAGCCGATGCGCGGGGTCGTATCGGTTTTGAAGATACACCCTATCCACAAGGTGATTATCTGCGACAGGCATTCAAAGTTGCCAGCCAAGTTCAGGTGAAAAATATTGTAGACAGTGGATTACGTGGCGCTGACATTGGTCATGAGTTACAACGTCAGCGTCAGCACGCATTGGCGGAATGGAAACAACAAGACAATACAGTTCAAGACAATACGGTTACCTGAAACATCCCCTGATATCAAACACTAGGCAATATGATATCAGGGGGAATCATTCACTACATAAATACCCAGTACACAGCGGCTGCCACAATAAAGCGGTAGATAGCAAATGGGATAAAAGATATACGCTTAATCAATGCCAGAAAAGTTTTAATGGCGGCTAACGCGACAACAAATGCAGTAACAAAACCAACAGCAAACATTGGGATATCAGAAGCACTCAAAAAGTGCAGGCTCTTATATAAATCTAATCCACTTGCTCCCATCATCATCGGTACAGCCAAAATAAACGAGAATTCTGATGCAGTATAACGATTAACCCCCATCAGCATTCCACCAGAAATTGTCGCACCTGAACGGGAAAATCCCGGCCATAAAGCTAGACACTGAAAACAGCCAATCATAAAAGCCTGACGATAAGTAATATCATCCAGCCCTTCTGCTTTTGGTGTTTTAGGTTTCAAGATTTCTGCTGTAATTAGCAACCCACCACCAATAACCAAGGCATACATCACGCTTTGTGGGTTAAACAGTGATTTGATGACATCATGGAACACCAACCCAAGCGTCACCGCAGGTAGCATTGCCAAAATAATATGGCTCAATCTCAGTTTGCCATTGGTTTTACCTTCATGAGGAACTTCACCAAAGTGGATGCCAATGAGCCCAAACAAGCGACGCCAAAACACTACTACCACAGCAAGGATAGATCCAAGTTGGATAATAACTTCAAATGTTTCAGCTTTATCGCCAGTAAATCCCAACATATGGCCAACAATGATCATATGGCCGGTAGAGGAAACAGGAAGAAATTCAGTTAGCCCTTCAACAACACCAAGAACCGCTGCATGAAACAAGGTAGAAAGGTCAGTCATATAGAGAGGTCGCCCATTAATAAATACCCGAAACAAGTAGCATGGAATAACCCCAGCTACCATTATTCTCATTGTCATTAATCAATTAACATGATTATCAAGCCTGGCACTACTGCACGCCAGTCTATGTAAGAACAATGACAATAATATGGCAGCTGAATTCACTACTGATCAGATTATTTTTTTCTTTCAATAATAACACCCACTTGACGAGCCTGTGCGACAGCACCCGGTTTACTCACTTTTATCCGTACCCACGGCGAATTAAAGCGTTTTAACAGTAGATCCGCTACCTCTTCAGCCACTCTTTCAACCAGAGCAAAATTCTGATTTTCTACATGACTGATAATCGCTTCGCTAACTTTGGCATAATCCAGACAATATTCGACATTATCACTGGAAGATGCGCGTTTATTATCCCATCCCATTTCGATATCGAACACTAACTTCTGTTTAATGGTCTGTTCCCAATCGTAAACACCAATTGTGGTAATAACGACTAACTCCTCAATAAATACGATATCCATCACGTCATTTTCCTGTTTTTCAACTTGTCGGATACCACTTCCGACTAAATATGCGTATTATCCATGACTAGGCTAAGAAAACGACCATTATTATTGGGGAGACATTATGAGTGCTATCGCGCTTGGTATGATCATCTTCGCGTATCTTTGCGGTTCAATTTCCAGCGCAATACTTATTTGTCGTCTGGCTGGGCTACCTGATCCTCGTCAACATGGCTCAGGCAACCCAGGCGCGACAAATGTATTGCGAATTGGTGGCCGCAGTACTGCGGCAATAGTACTAATTTGTGATGTTCTAAAAGGGATGATCCCCGTCTGGTTGGCTTATCAATTCTATGTTCCCCCTTTCTATTTAGGAATTACAGCAATCGCTGCTTGTCTCGGCCATATTTACCCGATCTTTTTCCAATTTAAAGGCGGTAAGGGTGTCGCAACTGCTTTTGGTGCTATTGCGGCAATTGGTTGGGATCTGACAGGTTTGATGATGGGTACTTGGCTGCTGACCATATTATTGAGCGGCTATTCTTCTTTAGGGGCCATTGTCAGTGCCTTGATAGCACCATTCTATGTCTGGTGGTTTAAACCCGAATTCACTTTCCCCGTAGCCATGCTCTGCTGTCTGGTGTTACTACGTCACCATGATAATATCCAGCGCCTGTGGCGCGGCCAAGAAAATCGTCTCTGGAACAAGCTAAAAAAGAAAAAAGAGATGACCGAAAAAGAAAAAAACCGAACAGAAAAAGAGCAAAGAAAAGAAGATTAACAACTAAGGCCGGATAAAAACCAGCAACTCATTGAGTTACTGGTCTTTTATTTTCATTATATCAAGAAGATTTATAATGGAGGTAATTCCGACAATGGCCAGCGGGCTTTGACTGTCACGCCAAGTGAGTCATTCACCTCTCCTTTTAGGCGGACCATGCCGGCAAGCGCAATCATGGCGCCGTTATCTGTACAGAATTCAGGGCGCGCATAAAATACTTCGCCACCCAATTTTGCCATGACTTCTTCCATTTTAATACGCAATGCTCTGTTGGCGCTGACACCACCAGCCATCACTAGTCGCTTGAACCCGGTATGCTCAAGCGCTCTTTTACATTTAATCGCTAATGTATCAACTACCGCGTCTTCAAAAGCGCGGGCAATATCCGCTCTAGTCTGCTCATCATCGCTGTTACTATGAATAGTATTAGACGCAAAAGTTTTTAATCCTGAAAAACTGAAATCCAACCCAGGACGATCTGTCATCGGGCGAGGAAATACAAAACGCCCAGCTTCTCCTTTCTGAGCCATTCTGGAAAGTATCGGCCCTCCTGGATAATCCAATCCCAGTAACTTAGCTGTTTTATCAAATGCTTCACCAGCGGCATCATCTATTGATTCACCAAGTAGCTCATATTTACCGATACCCGTCACACTAATAAGCTGTGTATGACCACCAGACACCAGCAAAGCCACAAACGGGAATTCAGGGCTGTTATCTTCCAGCATTGGAGCTAGTAAATGCCCTTCCATATGATGAACAGGAATCGCAGGAACATCCCAAGCAAACGCCAGAGAACGGCCAATCGTCGCCCCCACCAATAACGCACCAACCAGACCAGGACCTGCTGTATAAGCCACCGCATCAATATCTTTACAGGTTAATCCTGCCTCTTTCAAAGCAGCTTGAATTAAGGGCACTGTTTTGCGGATATGGTCACGTGAAGCCAATTCAGGCACGACACCACCGTAATCGGCATGCAGTTTAATCTGACTGTATAATTGATTTGCCAATAAACCAGCTTTGTCGTCATAAATTGCGATTCCGGTTTCATCGCAGGACGTTTCTATACCTAAAACTCGCATTACACTACCTATATTCCACAGAAGAGAGCCAGTTTATCATTAATAAGTTAATTTGCGCGGCTTACATGCTGACTATTTTTGCTGCTTAGTCTATAATCACCCCTCTACATAAAATCCCTGTGTGGTTATCATCAATATTACGGAACTGATTTGCAGATCACCGTCGTAATGTTGTTGTTTCAATTTGCTGTGGCGCTTTACAAAGCCGTGTTCATTGAAGTAAAATTCCGCACCATTTTAAGATGGCTGGCATCCCACGCCAGCAAGACCGATTTCTATTGAGGTGAGAGGCACATGCCGGTAATTAAAGTACGTGAAAACGAGCCATTCGACGTAGCATTGCGTCGCTTTAAGCGTTCCTGCGAAAAAGCAGGTGTATTAGCAGAAGTTCGCCGTCGTGAATTCTATGAAAAACCAACGACTCAGCGTAAACGCGCTAAAGCTTCTGCTGTAAAACGTCACGCTAAAAAGCTGGCTCGTGAAAACGCACGCCGCACTCGTCTGTACTAATCCTTGCGGTTGATCCGCATAGTGATTGAATTTGCAGACAACAGTAACAATAGTTGCAGATAAAGGCCGTGCTTTCCGAAAGGGAGCGCGGTTTATTGTCGTTCATCAACAGGCGTAAAAGGGCTTATGGCTGGACGAATTCCGCGCGCATTTATCAATGATTTATTAGCTCGTACCGATATCATCGATCTGATCGATGTTCGTGTGCCACTTAAAAAACAGGGTAAGAATCACCACGCGTGCTGTCCATTTCATAACGAAAAGACACCCTCGTTTACTGTTAATGGCGATAAACAGTTTTATCATTGCTTTGGTTGCGGAGCTCACGGCAACGCCATCGATTTTCTGATGAATTACGATAGACTTGAGTTTGTCGAATCCATCGAAGAATTAGCTGCTATGCATGGTCTGGAAGTCCCTTATGAAGCAGGTTCCAGTAGCAGTCAGATAGAACGTCACCAAAGACAAAACCTTTATCAACTGATGGATAAGCTTAATAGCTTCTATCAAAATGTATTAAACACCCCTGCTGCACAACAAGCCCGGCAATATCTGGCTCAGCGTGGGCTTAGTGAAGAAATTATCCACCGTTTCTCGATTGGTTTCGCTCCCGCTGGTTGGGACAACACCTTGAAGCGGTTTGCTCATAATGCGGAAGATCGCCGACAGTTAAATGATGCTGGAATGCTGGTCGCAAATGATAATGGCCGTACCTATGACCGCTTCCGCGAACGAATAATGTTTCCAATCCGTGACCGTAGAGGGCGCGTAATTGCATTTGGTGGACGAGTTCTGGGAGATGCACTCCCAAAATATCTCAACTCACCAGAGACTGAAATTTTCCATAAAGGCCGCCAGCTATATGGCCTCTATGAAGCACAACAAAATCACAGTGACCTTTCACGATTATTAGTAGTTGAAGGTTATATGGATGTGGTAGCACTGGCGCAGTTTGGTATCGATTATGCAGTTGCCTCACTAGGTACTTCGACTACATCGGAACATATTCAATTACTTTTCCGCGCTACTGATAACGTCATCTGTTGTTACGATGGTGACAGAGCCGGGCGTGATGCAGCATGGCGGGCATTGGAAACAGCGCTCCCTTATCTGAATGATGGTAGGCAGTTACGTTTTATGTTTTTGCCTGATGGCGAAGATCCTGATTCACTAATCCGTAAGGAAGGCCGGAAAGCATTTGAACAAAGAATGGAACAATCTCATACATTGTCTGAATTTCTGTTCGAATCATTACTGCCACAAGTTGATTTGAGTAATCCTGAAGGGAAAACAAAACTCAGTTCACTTTCCGTACCATTGATCAACCAGATTCCGGGGGAGGTTCTGCGTCTCTATATGAGACAAGAACTTGGCAATATGATGGGCATCCCTGATGCAGTGCAGTTGGAACGTTTATTGCCGCAGCATCTGGAAAGTGGGAATAATTATCAGATGCCGCAGCTAAAACCGACAACTATGCGTATACTTATAGGACTGTTGGTACAAAACCCACACTTAGCCGCTTTAGTTCCCCCCCTACAGGGAATTATGCAGGCCAAAATTGCAGGCTTACCATTATTTATGGAGCTTGTGGAGGTTTGTCTTACTCAGCCAGGGCTGACAACTGGACAACTGCTAGAGCAATATCGTGATAATAAATTTAGTAAACAACTTGAAAAATTAGCTACATGGAACGATATACAAGTAGAAGAAATAGCAGAAAATACATTTCGTGACGCGTTGGATCATCTTGTTGATTCAGCGTTAGAAGAACGTTTAGACATTCTTATCGCCAGAGCAAGAACTGAAGGCCTGACACCGGAAGAGCGCGAAGAAGTTCGCTTGATTAATGAATCCCGTGCCAGAAAGTAAACACTGAATTCACGGCTTAAATGCCGCATTAGGTAGGGAAATAACCCTACATTTTGCCGCTATAAGTGGGCAGCGGCAATATAACGAAAACGCCCTTAAAAGTTATTGTTGGCAGATTAGTTTCGCCGACCGACACCAACCCAAATACTCTGAAGTGTGGATACCGTCTTATGGAGCAAAACCCGCAGTCACAGCTAAAGCTACTTGTCACCCGTGGTAAGGAGCAAGGCTATCTGACCTATGCTGAGGTCAATGACCATCTGCCGGAAGATATCGTCGATTCCGATCAGATCGAAGATATCATCCAGATGATCAATGACATGGGCATTCAGGTAATGGAAGAAGCACCTGATGCCGATGATCTGATGCTAGCAGAAACCGCTAACGACACAGATGAAGACGCTGTGGAAGCTGCTGCGCAAGTACTGTCTAGTGTTGAATCTGAAATCGGTCGCACCACCGACCCGGTACGTATGTACATGCGTGAAATGGGTACCGTTGAGTTATTGACCCGGGAAGGTGAAATTGACATTGCTAAACGCATTGAAGATGGCATCAATCAGGTACAGTGTTCCGTTGCTGAATACCCTGAAGCAATCACCTACTTACTGGAACAATATGACCGTGTGGAAGCAGGTGAGGCTCGCCTGTCAGATCTCATCACTGGTTTCGTTGACCCGAACGCAGAAGAAGAACTTGCACCTACTGCCACCCACGTTGGTTCTGAACTTCCACAGGAAGAGCTCGATGATGATGAAGACGACGATAATGAAGACAGTGATGACGATAGTGATGATGACAACAGCATCGATCCAGAATTAGCGCGCCAGAAATTTCAAGAACTGCGACAACAGTATGACATCACCCGTCAGGAAATTAAGGAAAACGGCCGCAATCATCCAAATACTGCGGCCGAAATCTTAAAACTTTCAGAAGTTTTCAAACAGTTCCGTCTGGTGCCAAAGCAGTTTGATTATCTGGTCAACAACATGCGTTCTATGATGGATCGCGTTCGCCTTCAAGAACGCCAGATCATGAGAATGTGTGTTGAACAGTGCAAAATGCCGAAGAAGAACTTCATCACTTTGTTCTCCGGTAATGAAACCAGCGACATTTGGTTTACTGCTGCAAAAGCAATGAACAAACCGTGGTCTGAAAAACTCCTTGAGGTGGAAGAAGAAATACAGCGTAGCCTGCAAAAACTTCGTCAAATTGAGGAAGAAACCGGTTTAACCATTGAACAGGTGAAAGACATCAACCGTCGTATGTCCATCGGTGAAGCAAAAGCCCGCCGAGCGAAAAAAGAGATGGTTGAAGCCAACTTACGTTTGGTTATTTCAATTGCCAAAAAATATACCAACCGTGGCCTGCAATTCTTGGATCTGATCCAAGAAGGCAACATTGGCCTGATGAAAGCGGTTGATAAATTTGAATATCGTCGTGGTTACAAGTTCTCAACTTACGCCACATGGTGGATCCGTCAGGCAATTACACGCTCAATTGCCGACCAAGCTCGTACCATTCGTATACCCGTTCATATGATTGAGACAATCAACAAACTCAATCGTATTTCCCGCCAAATGTTGCAGGAAATGGGGCGTGAACCAACGCCGGAAGAGCTGGCAGAACGTATGTTGATGCCGGAAGACAAGATCCGTAAGGTACTAAAAATTGCCAAAGAACCTATCTCAATGGAAACACCAATTGGTGATGATGAAGATTCACATTTAGGTGATTTCATTGAAGATACAACGCTGGAACTGCCGCTGGATTCTGCAACCTCAGAAAGCCTGCGCTCAGCAACCCACGATGTCTTGGCAGGTCTGACCGCTCGTGAAGCAAAAGTACTGCGTATGCGTTTCGGTATTGATATGAATACTGACCATACATTGGAAGAAGTCGGTAAACAGTTTGACGTTACCCGTGAACGTATCCGCCAGATCGAGGCGAAAGCACTACGTAAACTACGACATCCAAGCCGTTCTGAGGTTCTACGTAGCTTCCTTGATGAATAATCAAATTTATTCATTCTGACTAAAAAGCGTCTGCTCCGGCAGACGCTTCAGATTATTGACAAAGTGCTGGTTTTTTATCCGGCACTTTGCTTTAATCAAATTCCGTTTACCCGACGGAGCTTGCCGCCATGTTAAGAATCCCCCCTCCCCAGACGTTTCCCCCCGAAACGCTCTCACTCGATGACCTCGTGCCTCAAAATCACCTAGTTCGCAAAGTCGATGCCGCCGTTGATTTCGAATTTATCCGGGACTTAGTTGCCCCTTTGTATTGCCACAATAATGGCCGCCCGGCGATAGACCCGGT
The DNA here is from genome assembly GCF_042879355.1 of Photorhabdus sp. RM71S. Taxonomy (NCBI): domain Bacteria; kingdom Pseudomonadati; phylum Pseudomonadota; class Gammaproteobacteria; order Enterobacterales; family Morganellaceae; genus Photorhabdus; species Photorhabdus sp. RM71S. The sequence goes on from NZ_JBHFKV010000036.1 coordinate 50,313, forward strand.
TATGCTGATTAAGATGATGTTACTGATGTCCTTATTTGGCATCCCCAGCGAACGCCGGCTGGTGCAGGAAATTCAGGTCAATATGGCCTACCGCTGGTTTTTGCGGCTCGGGCTGACAGAGAAAGTCCCGGATGCCTCCACGCTCAGCCAGAATCGGTGCCGCCGATTCAACCATTCCGATGTGTTCCAGCACATTTTCGACAACATTGTCGAACAGGCTATCGGTAGAGGTTTTGTCGGCGGCCGGGAACTTTATACAGACAGCACTCATCTGAAAGCCAGTGCCAATCCCCATAAATCCGACAGTATTCTGCGTCCCGTTCCTCCGGGCGCTTATCTGGACGAGTTGGAAAAAGCAGTGAATGAAGACCGGGCTAAGTCCGGAAAAAAAGCCTGAAGCCAGCCCATAAGGAACGGCAAAGACAGACCAAAGTCAGTACGACTGACCCGGAAAGCGGGTTTATGCACCGGACGAACAAACCCAAAGGATTCTTCTATCTCGACCACCGTACCGTGGATGGAAAAGCCAATATTATTCTGGATACCTATGCCACAGCGGGCAATGTCCACGACAGCCAGCCCTTGATAGGGCGTCTGACGCGTCAGCTGGATCGTTTTCCGCTTAATCCGGTCGCCATCGTACTGGATGCAGGCTATTTTACGGCCCCAGTTTGCCACCTGACCCTAGAGCTGGGTCTGACACCGGTCATCAGTTATCGGCGCCCAAACAAAGGGCCGAATCTCTTTCAAAAGAAACAATTTATTTATGATCCGCAACAGGATTGCTATGTTTGCCCGCAGGGCGAAAAGCTGATTTATAGCACCACAAGTCGTCAGGGATACCGTTATTACCGGACGGCGGCGGGTATTTGCCAGAATTGCCCGCTGCGGGCGGCCTGTACCCGGGCGAAAAAGGGAAAAACCATCACACGGCATATCTGGGAAACGGGCAAAGAAAAGGCCAGAGAAATCCGTTTGAGTCCGTGGGGTAAAAAGGTGCACAAGCGGCGAAAAGAAACGATAGAACGGAGTTTTGCGGATGCGAAGCAGCATCATGGGCATCGTTATGCCCTTTTTCGCGGGTTGCGGAAAGTTCAGATACAGTGCCTGTTGGCGGCAACAGCACAAAATATCAAGAAGATAGCTTTACTGGTGGCGGCACTTTATTGGTTTTATCTGTGGTTTACCCGTGAATGTATTGGGGCAGAAAGCCAATCCAGTGTAGGAAAAGGGCGTATCGGGGATCTATAAGGAAAAATCGGAAGATAATGAGTGATAACGACAAACCCCATTACTTTCAACGAGGTTTGTCAGCAGTCTGAAGCGTCTGCTCAGGCAGACGCTTTTGTCTTTTATATCGGCGATACTGTGACTGCCCCCCGCCGTAAAAAACGGCGAGGCTTCCCACTTCTCAGGCCGCAACCGTCTTTATGACGGATTTACGCTGGCCTCCGTGGGCAGAAACGACGAGTCCCGCCGCCTGTAATTCTGTTATGCCTTTGCGCTGTATGTTGATCGCCGCATTAATATCGCGGTCATGTTCGACATGACAAACCGGGCATTGCCAGATCCGCTTATTTAGCGGCATTTCCGGCTCTTTGTGACCGCAGCAATGGCAGGTTTTCGAACTGGCGAACCACTGATCCAGTTTGACCAGGTGGACCCCCGCCGCTGCGGCTTTGTATTCCAGTTTCATGAGGAAGCTATTCCAGCCGGCATCCCCGATAGCGCGGGCAAGGCGGCGATTCTTCATCATGTTGGCCGATTTCAGCGTCTCAACAATGACCACTTGGTTTTCGTCAACTATTGTTCGAGAGAGTTTGTGTTGAAAATCGGCGCAAACATGGACTACCCGCTCATGGACTGCCGCCAGACGTAATCGGGCCTTACCGCGGTTAGCGCTGCCTTTTTGTTTGCGGGAGAGCGATTTCTGCTTTCGACGCAGGTTACGGACGGCGTTGATAAGGTATTGGGCGCGCAACTTCGGATTGAAAAAATTATCAAACGCAGTATTCAAATTAATCACCGCCTGCTGTAACGCGATGGAATCATATGCCTTGAGCCAGGCGTACTTGCGGGATTTCTTCGCGACCGCCAGTAGCGGCTTGAGGTCTTTGCGCGGATTTAAACTCACGCCGTGACGTTTGTAAGTATGCTTTTTGATGTGCAGCGCCTTGTTGTACGCAAAACAGACCACACCGAACAGACTGTTAAGATACTCGGCCTGTTCGGGGGTGGGGTAGATGCGGACTTTGGTCGCTCTTAACATATTCAGCGCTCATTGATAAAGAGCATTCATTTTAGCCTGTTTTACAGGCAGATATCAATTCAGCCAGGATACGTCGCAGTAGCCAGCCCTAAAGCCCTTTGGGCTTTTCGCCTTATATCCCCGTCCGCACGAGGGTGTCGCAAAAGGTCGGCATTGAAAATAACCCCACAGAAATTTATTGCCTGTTATTGGGACTGGCAACCCATGACAGGCTAAAAATAGCCCATAATATCAGGGCAA